>JAPLKS010000004.1 GCA_026387915.1 Gemmatimonadota bacterium | reverse complement strand
CGCGAGCTGGCCGACGCCGTGGCATTGTCCGCACGCCTGAGCGGCCGGCGTGCCGAGTTGGGCGCGCGCATTACGGAATGCATCACCGCGATGGAGCAGGAAGGCATCGCACTCGCCGCCGCCGAACAGGGCGTGAATGGGGCGCGTGAGTCGCTGGCCGAAGCGGATCGCGTACAGGATGCCGCGCGCGAGGCGCGAGCGGCATCGCAGGTGGCACACGCGCAGGCGCAGGCGCGGCGTGAAGTGGCGATGGAGCGTCGGGTGCGCCTTGAGCGCGAACGCGACAGTGCCACGACGCGACTTGAAATGCTGCAGCGTGAACTCGCCGCACTCGCGCAGGACGACGCCGCGCTCGAACAGCAGATGCTGGCGTGGAAAGAGCAGCTGAGCGGGCGTCAGACGGTCCTCGAAGCCGCCGAAGCCGCGCTCGCAGAAGCGGAGACGGCCGTGCGCGCTGCGGACAGCGCGTTGACCGATGCCGAACATGCCCTCGACGCGATCCGCCGCGATGCGGTGGCCGCGGCCGATACGTTGCATACGGCAGAACTGCGCCACAGCGAGCTGGCCGGCAAGCGCGCGGCCATTAAGGAGCGTCTCGAAACCGAATGGCGCCGGCCGCTCGACGAACTCATGGCCACGTATGTCCCCGTGGAGCTCGACGACGAGGCGCTCCGTGCCGAAGCCGACCAGTTGCGCGCGCAGCTCGACGCGCTGGGACCGGTGAACCCGTTGGCGATCGAAGAGCACGACGAAGAAGTGAAGCGCCTCGACTTCTTGCAGGGTCAGCGCAACGATCTCGCGCAGGCTCAGCTCTCGCTCCAGCAGGCGATTCGCGAGATCGATGTCACGGCGCGCGAGATGTTCCTCAAGACGTTCGAGGAAGTACGCAACCACTTCCGACATATCTTCATGACGCTGTTCGGCGGCGGCGAGTGCGACTTGCGTCTCGAAAACCCGGAGTCGCCGCTCGACTGCGACATCGAAATCCACGCATCACCGCGTGGCAAGAAAACGCAGCGCATCAACTTGCTCTCGAGTGGCGAGCGCGCGTTGGTCGCCCTCTCGCTGATGTTCGGCATTTTCCTCACCAAGCCGAGCCCGTTCTGCTTGCTCGACGAAGTGGACGCACCGCTCGACGACCAGAACATCGGTCGCTTTGTGCGGATGCTCAACCAGTTCAAGAACAACACGCAGTTCATCGTCATCACGCACAATCCGCGCACGACCACCGAAGCCGCCGATGCGGTGTACGGTGTGACGATGCAGGAACCGGGCGTCAGTTCGCTCGTGAGCGTGCGGATGCGCGGTCCCGCGGTGGACGCGACGGCCGGCGAACCCGCGGCGGTGTGAGCCGGACGCCGGCGATGCGCCGCGGAGTACGTCACGCCATCCACGGATGGCGTGGGTGTGCCCGCCTCGCCGGCGTAGCCCTTTGGCTGTTGTGCGCCGGTGCTCGTCTCGCTGGCGCGCAGACTTCCGGGTCGGTGAGTGTCGTCGGACCGGACGGAAATCCGATTCGCGAAGGCACGCCACGATTCGTGATCACCGCCACTGGATTCACGGCGAGTGAGTTGCCGTTGCAACTCACCTTGCAACTCAGCTTGCGCTCGGATTTTACCGGCGCGCTGCTCGTGGACAGCACCGTCACCGGCGGCTCAACAGTTATCGTGGTGCCGCATCTGTTGCCGGAACGCATCACCGTGTGGTGGCGCGTGCGGGCCCGCACGGCGCTCGGCGCGCTCGTACTGAGCGACGCCACCGGACCACGCACCACGGCGACGTGGCTGTCGCTGGTCGCGCCGAACAACGCGAACGGCACCACCATCGGCTCGGTTCGCCCGACGTTCGTCTGGACCAGCGCGCACCTCTTCGCGCCGGCCAAGCCGTGGCGCTACCTCCTGACGATCTTCAGCAACCTGCGCGGCGATCCCGTGCAGACCGCCACGCTGAGCGACACCGCCTTCACCGCCTTCGCCGACCTCGAGTCCAATACGTCGTATCGCTGGTCGGTGCGCGCCGTCGTCCCAGGGGATGACAGTATCACGGTGCAGAGCGCGTCGACCTTTGTAATCCGCGACGCAAACGCACCGCTCGCCACCACGCTGTTTCAGAACTTTCCCAATCCGTTTCCGACCGCGCGAGTCGCGAGCACCTGCATCTGGTTCGATCTTCGGGTCCAGAGCGACGTGTCGCTTGACGTCTTTGACCTGCGGGGTAACCACGTGGCTCGCATTCTCCCTGGACGTGGGCTCGGTGTGGGCAACACCCTCCCTGCGGGCCGCTATGGCCGCTCGGACCCGCAGAGCGACTCTGGCTGTGATCCACGCCTCACGTGGGACGGGCGAGCCGACGATGGCCGCGTGGTGCCGGCCGGCGTGTATCTCATTCGCTTCAAGGGCGACGGCGTCACCAAAACCGTGTCGGCGCTCTGGAAAGGGCAATAGACAGCACCTCCGCTTATATTGAGAGAGGTCGTTGCTCTCTCATTTTTGTGAGGTCGTTTCACCATGCTCGTTGTGATGTCGCACCACGCGACCTCGGCTGATGTCGATGCGGTGTGCGCTGCTATCAAGGCGATGGGATACACGCCCGCTCCGATGCCGGGTGCACAGCGCACGGCCGTCGGACTCGTCGGTAACGACGGACGGGTGGATGATTCGCTCATCGCCGAGTTGTCCGGCGTCGCCAAAGTCATTCACGTTTCGAATCCATACAAACAAGTCTCCCGCGAATGGCGCCCCGACAGCACGATCGTGACGATCGCACCGGGCGTCGCCTTTGGCGGTAAAGATGTGCCCGTGATCGCGGGCCCCTGTTCGGTAGAGTCCGAAGCGCAGATCCTCGAGTCGGCGCGCGCCGTGAAGGCCGCAGGCGGCAAGGCGCTACGCGGCGGCGCATTCAAGCCGCGCAGCTCGCCGTATTCGTTTCAGGGGCTCGGCAAGAAAGGGCTCGAGCTCCTCGCGCTCGCCAAAGCGGAGACCGGACTCGCCATCGTCACCGAAGCCATGGACGACGAAGGCGCGCATCTCGTCGCCGAAGTGGCCGACTGCATTCAGATTGGCGCGCGCAACATGCAGAACTACTCGCTGCTCAAAACGGTGGGGCGCATCGGCAAGCCGGTGTTGCTCAAGCGTGGCATGGCCGCGACCATCCAGGATCTCCTGCTGAGCGCCGAGTACGTGCTGAGCGAGGGGAACCCAAACGTCATTCTGTGCGAACGTGGACTGCGCAGCTTTGATAGTGCCTCGCGCAACCTGTTCGATCTCACCGCCATTCCCGTGGTGCATCAACTGTCGCATCTGCCGATCGTTGCCGACCCAAGTCACGGCACCGGGCGTCGCGACAAAGTGATGCCAATGTCGCGCGCCGCTGTGGCGTGCGGCGCCGACGGCCTGATGATTGAGATGCATCCGCAGCCCGATCGTGCACTCTCCGACGGCGCCCAGTCGCTGACGCTCGATCAGTTCAGCGATCTCATGGTGCAGCTCCGCCGTGTGGCGGAGGCCGTGGACCGCTCCATCGCGTGAGCGAGGCGCACGCGCCGTCCACCGCTGTGACGACCGCGTGGCGGAGCGCCGGGCGCATCACCGCGCGCGCGGGTCGCACGGTGATGGTGGGGGCGACGCTGAGTCTAATGTTTCCCCTGACGCTCTCGGCGCAGCAGGATACGACGCCGACACTGCTCCGGCGCGCGTCGGTCCGCTACCGCGAGTTCGCGTCGCTCCGTGGCACCTTCGTGCAGACGCTGACCAACCCCGGCGTCTCTGGCGCTCGCACCGCAAAGGGAGAACTCTTTCAGCACGGTGCGTTGCATTTTGCCCTGCGCTACTCAGACCCAGCAGGCGACGCGATCGTGAGCGACGACTCGGCGGTCTGGGTGTACCTGCCGAGCACGATGAAGGGACAGGTGCTCAAGCTATCGCGCGCGGTCGGGGGAAACTTCGATTTTATTTCGCAGTTGCTCTCGCTTCCGACCGCGGAGTTTGAGACGAAAGCACTTCCCGACGACAAAATCGACGGCCGAACCACCGGCGTGTATGAACTCGTGCCGAAGAAGAATGGCGGGATGTTTCAGAAAGCTCGGCTGTGGATCGGCCGCGCCGACACGCTCCTCTGGCAGGTCGAAACGGTCGAGCCCAGTGGGATGCTCCGCACGGTCCGCTTCACGCGGATTCGGCTGAACGGTGTGCTACCTGCCGATGCCCTACGATTCACCCCGCCAGCGGGAACGCGCATTATCGACCAAGCGGCCATGATGGGCGGCGGCAAACGCCCCTGAAGCGCTCGGCCGGCCGCGTGCGCAGTGGCCGATGGTCGCCGCTTCCAGCCACCAGGGCCTGGTAACCGGATGACAGCGCGGCAACGCCGTGCCACCTTTGTTCGTAGACGTAGTGCCCTTTCACTCTCGAGGAGTGTCCGCATGCGGATGTTTTCCGACGCGCGTCGCGCTATTGCGCTGACCGTTGCGTTTGCCCTTACTGCTGCCGCACTGCCGGCGCAGGAAAAAGTTGACGTCGCCACCTTCGAGCGCATTAAGGCCGAGGAAATGACGAAGTCGCAAGTGATGGATATGATGAGCTGGCTCACCGACGTGCACGGTCCACGCCTCACCGGCTCGCCCATCACGCGCCGCGCCGGCGACTGGGCCGAGTCCACCATGACAGGCTGGGGACTCGCCAACGTCCGCTCGGAAAAGTGGGGCCCGTTTGGCCGCGGCTGGACGAACGAGCGCATGACCTTCCACGCCACCGCGCCGCAAGCGTTCCCCATTCAGGCCGCGCCGCGCGCCTGGAGCGCGAGCACCAAGGGCAAGGTGAGTGGCGGCGCGATGATCGTAAAGCTCGACTCCATGGCCGATCTCTACAAAATGGCCGGCAAGCTCAAGGGGAAGTTCCTGCTCGTCGATTCGCTCGTGGATGTGCGCCCGCACCTCACCGCCGAGTTCTCGCGCTTCACCGATGAACAACTCGCCACGATGGCTGCGGCGGCTCCGCCGGCGCCGCAGGCGGCCGGTCGTGGTGGTCGTGCAGGCGGCGCCGGCGCGGTGCCAGGCGCCCGCATGAACTTTGCCACGGTGTGGCGCGACACCGCAGCCATGCGCTTTCTCGAGAAGGAAGGGGTCGGCGCTGTGTTGCTCCGCGCACGCGGGGACGGTGGCACGATCTTCACTGACAACGGCAATCCGCACAACAACAAGAACGAAGCCCAGGTGCCGGTGGTGCACGTGGGCGCCGAGAGCTACGGCCGCGTGTACCGTACGCTGCAGAAAAACGTGCCCGTCACCCTCGAATTGGAGATGACGAACAAGTTCTACGATGACGACCCGAGCTCGTTCAACGTGCTCGCCGAGATTCCGGGAACCGATCCGGCACTCAAGGACGAAATTGTCATGATTGGCGCGCACTTCGATTCGTGGCACGCCGGCACCGGCGCCACCGATAACGCCGCCGGCTCGGCCGTCATGATGGAAGCGATGCGTCTGATTCAGTCGCTCGGCCTCAAGCCGCGCCGCACCATTCGCATTGGTCTCTGGACCGGAGAAGAACAGGGACTGCTTGGCTCGCGCGCCTATGTGCGTCAGCATCTGCAGGACTCGACCGGCGCCAAGCCCGAACTCGCCAAGCTCTCTGCGTACTTCAACGTAGACAACGGCACCGGCAAAATTCGCGGTGTGTACCAGCAGGGGAACGCCAACGTCGGCTCGATCTTCGACGCCTGGATGCTGCCGTTCAAGAATGACGGCATGAAGACCACCACTATCTCCAACACCACCGGCACCGACCACCAGGCATTTGATGCCGTGGGGATTCCGGGCTTCCAGTTCATTCAGGATCCGGTGGAATACGGCACCCGTACCCACCACTCGAATGCCGATGTCTACGAACGCATTCAGGCCGACGACATGAAGTGGAACTCGGCCGTGGTCGCCGCATTCGCCTGGCAGGCCGCACAGCGCGATGCGATGCTGCCGAAGAAGGGACCGCCGAAGGTGCAGCCGTAAAAGATTGCGGGTCATACAAAAGAGCGGGCCGGCGACGATTCGCCGGCCCGCTCTTTTTACTCGCCGTTGCCGTTACTTGCGGGCGCTGTCCTTGCTCTGCGCCACCACGCGCTTGAAGAGCGCCGCCGGCGCCCCCGCGTTCGCCACCAGCTTCGTCGCTCGCGCAATCACGGGGTCGTTGTGCACCGCGCGGTGCTGCGCACCCAGCACACCGAATGCCTGGAGCGTCACCTCAGCCCCGATCACGCGGTCGATCGCTTCGTGCGCATCGTTGAAGACGTCGCGAGAGACATCAAGGCCGCGCGCATGCAGCAGCGTGAGCAGTCCGTCGCGCATCTCCGGCGTGACCACGAACTCATCGTTCGCCGCGGCACGACGGCGCGTCAACTCGGCGGCATAGTCCTTCAACGCGAGACGGAACAGCGGCACCTTCGTCCCGACCGCCGCCACCCACGCGCGCTCGGCCATCGAGACCGTGCTGTCGCCGGCCGACACATCGGGAATGATACCACCGCCGCCGAGCACCACACGACCATTGTCGGTCTTGTAGCGCGGCTTGGCGGTGTCGGCGCTCACATCCACCTCTCGCCGAGCGTGCGGATGATCAATGCTCCGCCCCACCGGCGTGAACCAGAGCGCATTCGTGACCTTGAGCGCGCCTCCGTCTTCTAGCTGCATCACCGCCTGCGCACTGCCCTTCCCATAGGTCGGACGCCCCATCACCACCGCGCGATCGTGATCCTGCAGCGCGCCCGCCACGATTTCCGCGGCGCTGGCGGTAAAATTGTTGACGAGGAGCACCACGGGGAGCGACGGCCACCGTTGCGACGCTTTGTCATTGAACACGGTGCTGGCCGCTACGCCGCGGCCACGCGTGGTGACGATTTTCAAGCCGGAATCCAAAAACAGATCGGCCACCGCCACGCCCTGCGTGAGCAATCCACCCGGATTGCCGCGGAGGTCCATCACCATTGACGTGGCACCGGCCTTCACGAGCGAATCCACCGTCGCGGATGTTTCGATGGCGGTCGAATCGCTGAAGCCTGTGATGGCGAAGTATCCAACATGCTCGTCGAGCATCATCGCGCGCGACACGCTGCTCGTGTGCACTTCCCCACGCTCAATGATGAGCGGAATGCGATTGCCGCCGCGCTGAATGGAGAGCTTCAGCTTACTCCCAACGGGGCCGCGCAGCGCGGTGCGCGCTTCGTCGACCGTCCAGCCGTGCATCGACTGGCCCTCGACTTCGGCGAGCCGGTCGCCCGTGCGCACACCGGCGCGCTCGGCGGGAGAGCCGGGGCGCGTGGCGATCACGGCAATCCAACCTTCGCGCGTGTCAATCGACGCGCCGATCCCCGTGTACATCCCCGTGGTGGCCTCGCGCAGTCGCTTGAGCCGATCGGGCGGCAGATACGAGGTGTTCGGGTCGCCCAGTTCGCGCACCATGCCGAGCGCGGCGCGACGGAACATGTCATCGGCGGCGACGGTGTCCACCCACTTATCGCGGATGTAGCGCATGACGTCGCCGAGCAGGCGTTGCCCCTGCGCGGAGGTGATGCGCGGCGTGGCCGTGGGTGGGGCCGCAACGCCGCGACGCACGAGCCAGCCACCGACGCCGAGCGCCGCCAAAAAGATGAACACCACAGCGGCAAGCGGACGGCGATTCATGCGGTGACCTGGAGTGCCGAGCGAAACTCGGCACAGTGACGGCACACCACGTCGAGGACCTGCGCGGCGACCAACGCTTCGGCGGCGGATCCATCAACCGCGTGGATGGGACCGCATTCGGGATGTGCGGCCTGCCAGTCTGGGGCAGCGAAGCGAGCGAACGACTCCGCGACGCGTGTGTGAAACTCATCGCCGGAATTTTCCATACGATCGGCGGCACCGCGCTTGGCGGCGCGTTGCAGTCCGTCGCTTGGCGCAACCGTGAGCAACACAGTCACGTCCGGCACGAGTCCATTGGTCGCCACGCCATTGGCGGCGCGCACATCAGCGTCGGGCAACCCGCGTCCTCCCATTTGGTAGGCATACGTCGAGAGGAAGAACCGGTCGAGCAACACGCACGTTCCCGCGTCGAGCGCCGGGCGCAGTTCGCGCTCCACGAGTTCGGCGCGCGATGCCATAAAGAGCAACGCTTCCGCGCGCGGCGACATGTGCCCTGCTGGGTCGAGCAGAAGGCGGCGAATTTCGTCGCCCAATGGCGTACCGCCAGGCTCACGAAAATTCGCCACGCGAACGCCGGCCGCTGTCAGACGCGACGCAAGGCGGGCGAGCTGCGTGCTCTTCCCCGCCCCCTCGCCCCCTTCGAATACGATCAGACGGCCGCGTGCCACCGTTATCCCAGCGTGATGATGGGGCTCGCCGCACCCTTTCGGATGCCATCGAGAATCCATTGGTTCACCTGCACCATCACTTTATCGAAGTTCTCGTTGGCCACCATCACGCGCTGGTAGGTCGCGTTGGTTTGGACTTGGCCAAGCAAGCTGTCGAGTTCCTGCTCCATTTCCGCGGTGGGCTGCTCCCCACGCTCCATCATTTTTTGCGCCTCAACGCGCAGTTGCTCCATACGCTCGAGCATGGCAACGGCGGCTTTGTCGTCGGTGAGCGCATCGCTGGCGCGCTTGACCGTCTGATATTCCGAGCTCTGGCCAATGAGACGGCCCAGTTCTGTGGCTTTGTCGGACAGCATCCCTCGTGTCTCCATTCCCCAACTCAGGGGGCGTCATTGCGTTGCGCCACGAGAAACCGCTCGCGGCCAGTGAGGTCCATCCGAACGGAGACGGTGCGCCAGCGCGGATCCTCCTCCGCGCATGCGCGAGCCAGATCGGCCCGCTGGCTGTCGATTTCAACCGTCAGCAACCCGCCAGGTTCCAACAAATCGGGCGCCCCGCGCACAATCGCGCGAATTGCCCGCATGCCATCGTCTTCGCTGAAGAGGGCCAAATGGGGCTCCCAGTCACGGACCAGCGACGGGAGATCGCCTGCTTCAACCGGAGCAATATAGGGGGGATTCGCCACGATCGCTCGCAGGCGTTCCCCTCTGAGCGGAGCCAGCAGGTCCCCTTGGCGGAACTCCACGGGCGCGATCGTCCCCAACGGTGCGGAGCTACTCGATTGCCGCTCGGCGAAGTCGGCCTGAGACAGGGCTGTGAGCGCCTCCAGATTGGCGCGTGCGACGTCGAGGGCGTCGGAGGAGAGGTCGGTGCCAATCACTCGCTCAAACCGCCCCTCGGTGGCCAGCGCGAGGGCAATCGCGCCCGAGCCGGTGCACACATCGGCTACGACGCCCCCCTGCGGAACAGCCGCCAGCACAATATCCACCAGCAGCTCGGTCTCAGGGCGCGGAATCAACACGCGCGCGTCTACCTGCAGGGTGAGGTGTCGGAAGGCAGCCTTGCCAACGGCGTAGGCCAGCGGCATTCCCTGCTGCAGGCGAGCCGCGGCAGCGGTGATGGCCGACACGGTGGCGTCGTCGAGCTCGAGCGCGGCATTGGCACTGGGCCAGAAGCGCGGGCGGTCGAGTACGGAAGCGATCAGGTCGCGAGCGTCGGCGCGCGAGGGCGGGACGTCGGGGCCGGCAAGTTGCTGCGCGAGGTCATCCAGCAGACTACCGAGGATCACGCGGGCCCTAAGGTTCGAGGTACGGCGCCTGACCTGCTGTGGTTCAACTATCGCCCGCCAGACGCTCTTCCATCTCCGCCAACTTCAGCGCCTCGACCAACTGCCCCAGATCACCATCCAGCACGCCGGTGAGATCGTGCGTGGTGTAGTTGATGCGGTGATCGGTGACGCGGTTCTGCGGATAGTTATACGTGCGAATCTTGGCCGAACGGTCGCCGGTGCTGACCTGCGAGCGGCGCAGCTTGGACCGCTCGGCTTCTTGCTCGGCGACTCTCATGTCGAGCAGGCGGGCGCGGAGCACGTCCATGCCCTTCAGCTTGTTTTGCAACTGACTCTTCTGATCCTGCTGGCTCACCACAAGCCCAGTGGGAAGGTGCGTTATGCGCACCGCAGAGTCGGTGGTATTCACGCTCTGGCCGCCAGGGCCGCTGGAGCGGAACACATCGATGCGAAGATCCTTCGCTTCGATTTTGAGATCGAGTTCTTCGGCTTCGGGGAGCACCGCCACCGTGGCGGCGGAGGTGTGAATGCGCCCGGCGGCTTCGGTCGCGGGCACGCGTTGCACGCGATGCACGCCGCTCTCGCCGCGCAGGTCACCGAATGCGCCCGGACCCTGCACTTTGAAGATGGCTTCCTTTACGCCGTCGAGCGTGCCCTCGGAGTACGAGAGCATCTCCACTTTCCAGCGGCGTTTTTCGAGATAGCGCGTGTACATGCGGTACAGATCGGCCGCGAAGAGAGCGGCTTCGTCTCCGCCGGTGCCAGCGCGGATTTCGACGATCGCGTTGCGGTCGTTGAGCGGATCGTGCGGAAGGAGGAGCGGCTTGAGCTGTTCCTCGATCAGCAGGATTTCCGTTTGCAACCGCTCGATCTCTTGCTGCGCTTCGGCGGCCATGTCGGGGTCGCCGCTGTCGGCGAGCTCGCGCGTCTCGACGAGCTCACCGTCGCATTTTGCCAAACGCGCGGCGCGCTCAACGACCTGATCGAGCCGCTGGCGCTCACGCCCCAGAGACGCCAAGAGCTTCGCGTCCCGCAGTGTTTTGGGGTCGAGAAGCTCTCGTTCGACGGTCGCCGAGCGCTCGAGCGCTTCGGCGAGGAGACTGCGTAGACTCAGGCGCCGGCCTTGGCGTACTTCTGGCGGAAGCGCTCAACACGACCAGCGGTGTCGATCATCTTCTGCTTGCCCGTGTAGAACGGGTGGCACGCGGCACAGATATCGAGATGGATCTCGGACTGAGTCGAACGGGTCTGGAACGTGTTTCCGCACGCGCAAATAACCTTGGCGGTTGCGTACACGGGATGGATTTCTGGCTTCATCGTCGGATCCTCCTCCGGCTGATTTCTGGGCGAGCCTTGAATAATAGCGAGGCGACACCCCAGACTCAAGTGCCTGCGCCAACTCGTTGAAATAGGGTAAATCGCACCGCCACTTAGCGTTACGCGCCAAACTGCCGTAGATGATGGTCCAAGTGGAGCGCGTTCAGCCGGCTGAACTGCCGGCCGCTCATCCGGCCGAAGGCGGGGTGGTCTCCCCACTCGCTGTCGAGCGGCTTGGCAGCCACGGCCTGAATGAGCCCCACGAGCACCGTTTTCTCGTGCGCGAGATCGTAGGTGCCAGCGGCGACGAACTGCGGCGCCGTGGGTGAGCTCTTGGGCCAGGGCAGGTAGAGCGCAATGGGGCGCATAAGCCACTGCGGGATTGGAATCTTGAACGGGGTGGCGGCTTCGAGTCCCAGACTTCCGGAGAGTCCGCGATTGACGTGCCAGAGCATCTGGTCGGGCGACATCTTGCCCCAGTGCCGCGGGCTTGAGGCGCTTACAGATTGCACGCGCGCGATGAACGCATCGCGCGCGCCGGGGGTATGCAGGCTCATTGGGCTCGGTGGGTTGAAGGGGGGCGAACGACTGGAAACTTGTGCCCTGCACCGTCCGTCGTTCAAGGGGGCGGCGCGCCTTTCTGCGACGGGTGTGCGACGCCCGCGACGGGCTGGCCGGATTTGGGTTACCAACTGTCGGTTTTGGCGAATCTCGGTGGTATGATGCACGAGGCACTATCGCACGCACGCATTTCTCTCGCACGGAGGTGAGCATGCGCACGATTCTTGGATTCGGGATGCTGCTCGGCGCACTGGTTGCGCCCCCGCTGGCCGCCCAGAGCACAGCGGCCGCCGCTCCTCGCGACTCGACGGTGTTCCTGCGCATCCGCGACGGCTCAACCGTGGTCGGAACGCTCGCGCGCGAGTCAGCGGAGAGCCTCTGGGTGGTGACGGGCGGCGGTCGTCTCACCTTCGCCAAAGCGGCCATCCGCGAGCGCCGCAATGTGCGGGCGTCCGATGTCCACGATGGCGAGTACTGGGCCCCCAATCCGCACGACACGCGGCTGTTTTTTGGGCCGACGGCGCGCATGCTCGACGCCGGCGACGGCTATTTCTCTGACTTCTATCTGTTCTTCGTGAACGGGTCGTACGGCGTGACCGATCGCGTGATGCTCGGTGGCGGGATGTCGGTGTTTCCGTCGAGTGACTTCAGTAACAACGTGTTTTATCTCACGCCGAAGCTGTCGCTCGTCAAAGGGGAGCGATTCAACGTGGCGGCTGGCGCGTTGGTGGGCTTTGCCGGGCATACCAACGGTAGCGCCGGCTTGCTGTATGTCACGGCCACCAATGGCGATGCCGACGACGCGCTCACCTACGGCCTCGGCTGGGCGTACTCGCAGGGAAAGATTGGCGGAGACGCCACGCTGATGCTCGGGGGCACCAAGCGCGTGTCGCGCCGCGTGATGCTCATGACCGAGAATTATTTCTTTACCGGAAGCGGTGGAGGCTATGTGCTGCCGATGTATGGCATTCGCTTTGTGGGGGACCGTCTCTCCACCGACCTTGGATTCTTGAACTTTGTGGGCAAGGGCGAGTCTGGCATCTTCCCGGGCATACCGTGGGTGGGCTTTGCTCTCAAGTTTTGACGCCGAATACGCCTCGGCGGTTTGACCCACCTCTGGCGAGCGCCTAACTTCGCCAGAGCGCGCGAACTCCCCCGTCCCGATCTCCGCTATGCACGTCGCTGATTTTCTCGCCACGGTTCCGCTCTTCAAATCGCTCCCCGCCGACGAAGTCGCGAAATTCGCCGACGCGTTGCGGGAGAAGTCGTACCCGCGCGGGAGTGTGATTCTCTTTGAGGATGATCCGGGCGATTCGCTGTTCATCGTCCGCCGCGGACGCGTGAAGGTGGTGCTGGTGGCGGAGGACGGCCGCGAAGTGATTCTCGGCCTCCTGAGTGAAGGCGAGCACTTTGGCGAACTGTCGCTGATTGACGATCAGCCACGCTCGGCGCATGTGATTGCGATGGAGGACGCGGAGTTGCTGGTGCTGCGTCGCGAAGATTTTCGACGTCGCGTGGAAGCCAATCCGAGTGTCGCCTGGGCGCTGATGCTGGAGCTGTCGCGCCGGCTGCGCCGCGCCGATATCAAAATTGGAACACTGGTATTGCTCGACGTGCCCGGGCGCATTGCCCGCATGTTACTGGACGCGGTCAATGACGGCGGCAGCGAGCTGATCGCCAAGCGCCTCACGCACCAAACCATCGCGCACGTGATCGGCGCGAGCCGCGAAACGGTGTCACGCGCCATGCGCGACTTTCAGGAGCTGGGGTGGGTTACCACCGAGCGCCGGCACATTCGCGTCACGAACCGCGCGGCGCTGGAACAGCGTTCGCAGCAGCGCGTCTAGGCGCGGTGTGACGTGCGTCACTCTCGCGTCGTGACCGGTCGTCTTTCGCTGCGGCACGCCGCGGCGGTATCGTCGTGTATGCCGAGACGCGCACGATGACTTTACAGCTCACCTTCTGGGGAACGCGGGGTTCTATTCCGTCGCCCGGCGGCAGTACCGTGCGCTACGGCGGAAACACCCCGTGTGTGGAACTCCGCACCGCGGACGGGTGGATGGTGATTCTCGACGCCGGCACCGGTATTCGCGAACTCGGCCACTCGCTCATCGAGCGCGCGAGTGGTGCCCCGATCACGGGCGACATTTTTCTGACGCACGCGCACTGGGACCACATTCAGGGAATTCCCTTTTTCTCGCCAATCTTTCAGCGCGGCAATCACTTCACCATCTGGGGGTCGAAGTCGCTGGAAACCAGCATCGACCGCGTGGTGCGCGATCAAATGTCGCCGGTGGTGTTTCCGGTCACGTTTGAGCAATTGGACGCGACGATTGATTTTCGGCACATCGCGGAGGGTGAGCGCTGCGTCGGAAACGGGTATGAGGTGCGCGCCTTTGACGTCCATCACCCCGGGGGCGCGCTGGCCTATCGCTTTACCGCGACGGGCACGGAGCAGTCGCTCGTGTATATCTCCGACAACGAGTTGGGCGACGCCGAACGCTATGGTCCGCCGAATGGCTGGCGCGACCGGTTAGTGGAGTTCGTGCGCGGCGCCACTGTATTGGTGCACGACACGACCTACACCACGGAAGAGTACGAACAGCGCCGTGGATGGGGGCACTCTACCTACCGTGACGGCGTGCAACTCGCGCTCGACGCTGCGGTAGGCTCGCTGGTACTATTTCACCATGAACCGCGTCGCACCGACGACGAGCTGGACCGTCGCGTCACTGAGTGCCGCGCGCTGGTGCAGGAACGCGGCGGAGCACTTCGCGTGCTGGCCGCGGCCGAAGGACTGACACTCGACGTGTAGTGGCACCGTCCACTCTCGCTCTACCTGACTGAACCTTGGAGGTTCGATGAAGTTGCCCGTGTTTACTGCTGCAACCGTGCTGTCTCTGTTCGCGCTTACGAGCGCCCCCTGCGTGAGCGCCCCGCTTGCGGCACAGTCCAAGGCGACGGTCGCCGTAATTCCGTACACCAATGCCGCGATTGGCAAGGCGAACGCCGAACTCGAGCCGCTCACTAAGGGCATTGCAGATTTGATGAGCGTGGAACTCTCGGCGAACACGAGCATTCGGCTGACCGAACGCGAAAACCTCGGGCAGGCGATTGCCGAACAGAATTTGTCGCGCGACGGACGCGTGGACGCGGCCACCGTCGTGAAGTTGGGCAAGCTGCTCGGCGTGCACCACATGGTGACGGGCTCGTTCATCACCGACCCCAAGGGCACGATGAAACTCACCTCCCGCGTCTTCAATGCGGAGACGGGCGAAATTGAATTTCAAACGGTGGATCAGGACAAGACCGATAACTTTATGGCGCTCGTCACCAAAGTGGCCGGCAAGCTGAACGCCGGTATGAAATTACCCGAGCTTGCCAAGCAGGCCAGCGCCGAACGCGAACAGGCAGCCAAGAAGATGTCGTTTCAGGCCGTGATGCTTTACTCGCGCGCGATTGCCGCGGCCGATGCCAAAAAGAAAGGCGAAGCCATCACGTTGTTCCGGCAGACCCTCAAGGAGTTTCCGGATCACGAGCCCTCCAAGAAGGAACTCGCGAAGCTCGGCGAAACGCCCTGATTCACGAGGGCACTCGTGAAACCGCTCGTCTTCGCGCCGGTGGGGCGCGCGCTCCCTGGGCTCGACGCCTTTCTCGCCAAACGGGTCCCTGGCGACGTTGAGCTGCAGCGCGTGCCCCGTCTTCCGGAGCCGGCGTCGCTGGCGGTAGATCGACCGACGGTCATCCTGCTCGACGAGTCGCTGTGCGAAAGCGTGCACGGCCACGAGCATGGACTGGAGCGGATAGCAGACGTGGCGGCGATCGTGGCGGTCGGTGAACCCGGAACCACCGAACCGGCACCGAGCATTCCGGCGTCGATCCTCTCGGGGTTCGTCGCCGCTGATGCCGGCGACGCCGTTATGCGCACGGTGCTTCAAGGGGCGTTTCGTCAGGCGATGGCGATGGCGATGGCGCGCCGCGCACGACGTCGCGAAGAGCGGAGCGCGGCGGATCTGCAGGAACTCACGCGGGTGGGCGTCGCGCTCTCCACCGAACGCGACCTCCTCACACTGCTCGGCATGATTCTCAGCCAGGCGCGTCGACTGGCCTCGGCGGATGCGGCCTCGCTCTATCTGGTGCGGCGTCCGGAACGAGGGCCAGCTCTTCTGCAGTTCAAGCTGACGCAGAACTTTACGCTGCCGTCGATTCCCTTTCACGAATCGGAGATGGCACTCGACCACCACTCGGTGGCGGGCTATGCGGCATCCACTGGTGAGCCGATTGTGCTTGCCGACGTGTACGCGCCGCCTGCGGGTGTGCCGTACGCATTCAATCGGTCATTCGACGACGCGCTTGGGTATCGCACCAAGTCGATGCTCGTGATTCCGATGCGCACGCACGCAGACGAGGTGATTGGCGTCCTGCAATTGATCAATCGCAAGCGGCACGCGGACGTGCGCCTCGCGACTCCTGCGGACGTCGACGCTGAGGTGCTCCCGTTTGGCCGGCGCGCGGTGGACTTGGTGAGTGCGCTCGCGTCGCAGGCCGCCGTGGCGATTGAGAACAGCCGTTTGTACGAGGAAATTGAACGACTCTTCGAGGGATTTGTGACGGCCTCGGTCACGGCGATTGAATCGCGCGATCCCACCACGAGTGGTCACAGTGCACGCGTGGCCACGCTGACCTGCGGGCTGGCCGAAGCGGTGGACCGCGTGGGAGATGGCGCGTATGCCGCCACTCGATTTGATCGCGACCAGTTGCGCGAACTTCGGTATGCGTCGCTGCTGCATGACTTTGGCAAGGTGGGGGTCCGCGAGCAGGTGCTCGTGAAGCAGAAGAAACTGTACCCCGGCGACCTCGCTATCATCAAACATCGCTTTCAGTACCTACTGCAACGCGCCGACCTCCACTACGAACGGGAGCGCGCCGAGTATTTGCTGGCGCATGGGGAGGCGCGGTATTCCGATGCGCTCGCGCATCTGGAGCAGGTGCGTCGCGCCGAACGGGAGCGGCTCCAACATTTTCTCGACGCGGTGGTGCGCACCAACGAGCCGACGATTCTTCCCGAAGGGACGTTCGAGGAACTCGAGGAAATCAATGCCCGCACCTTCGTGGACTTCGACGGCGTCGAGAAGCCGCTGCTCTCCAACGAGGAACTGCGCTACCTGATGATCAATAAAGGAAATCTCGACGAGCGGGAGCGGCGCGAGATTGAGTCGCACGTGTCGCATACCTTTCGGTTCTTGGAACAGATTCCGTGGACGCGCGCGCTCAAGGGAATCCCGGCCATCGCACACGGGCATCACGAAAAGCTCGATGGCAGCGGCTACCCACGGCAGGTCGCCGCAGCCGAGATTCCGGTGCAAACGCGTATGATGACCATTGCGGACATCTACGACGCGCTGACCGCCACGGACCGGCCGTACAAGCGCGCGGTGCCGGTGGAGCGGGCGCTGGACATTTTGCGCGACGAGGCTCGCGACGGCGCACTCGACAGCGCGCTACTGACAGCCTTTGTTGAGGCGCGGGTGTTTGATGCGGTGCGAAGCGACGCCGTGATTGTCTCGCGGGGACGCTGAACCGACGCCGATTCTAGGCGGCGCCCCAGCCGCCGCCGCCAGGCGTTTCGATGGTGACCACATCGCCCGGCTGCAGCTCCACGCGACACTTGGCCGGTAGCGCCGTGCCATTCAGCAGGTTGCGCCCGGTAAGCCCGTCACTGCCGCCGTGTGCACCGCGCGGCGCGCGTGCGCGACGCTCCGTGAGCAACGTGACCGTGCATCGCTCCAGCACGTGATAGCGACGTACAACGCCATCACCGCCGCGGTGCGCACCATTCCCGCCGGAGCCACGGCGTACCGCGTACTCATCAATCACAATGGGATAGCTCCGCTCGAGCGACTCGATGGGCGTGTTGCGCGTATTGCTCATGCCCACGTGGACCGCACTCGGTCCCGGACCTTTGGCGCTCGCGCCTTGGCCACCACCGAGTGTTTCGTAGAAGGTCCACCCCGCGCCGCCAAAGGTGATGTTGTTCATGGTGCCCTGCCCCTGCGCGGGCACGGCGACACCGGCGTCGTCGAGTGCGGCAAAGAGCAGGTCGGTGACGCGTTGCGAGGTCTCGACGTTCCCGGCCGCGACCGCCGACGGCCACTTGGCGTTGAGGACGCAGTCATCGGGCGTGACAATGCCAATCGCGCGCGCGATCCCTTCGTTGGTGGGAACGTCGTCCTCGAGCAAGGAGCGCAGGACGAACAGCGCGGCCGATCGCGTGACAGCGAGCGGCGCGTTCACATTTCCTCGGACCCGTGGTGAACTTCCCGCAAAGTCGAGCGAGAGCGCGCCGTCGCGAATGGTGATCTTCACGCGGAGCGGAACCGGCGTGTCGCTGGCCCCGTCGCCCTCCAGTTGATCTTCGGCCTGCCCTATTACGTCGCCGATTTCGCGCAGTCGTGCGCGCGCGCGGCGTTCGGCGTAATCGAGCAATGCGCTGGTAGCCGCGGCGAGCCGTGCGGGGCCCTCGCGCGCAAGCAAGGCGCGCCAGCCCGCGGCACCGGCCGCGCACGCGCCGCGCTGTGCCGCGAGATCGCCGCGCCGTTCCGCTGGGGTGCGCACGTTCGCCAAAATCAGCGCGAGAATATCGTGGTCGGTCTCGCCACCGCGTGCCAAACGGGTCGGCGGAAGAATGAGCCCTTCCTGCACCAGCTCCGTGGCGCCCTGCGGCATTGAGCCTGGGCTAATGCCGCCGACATCGGCGTGATGCGCACGCACGGCCGCGTAGCCCACCACATCGCCGTCGTGGGCGATGGCCTCAACCAGCGTGAGGTCGGGGAGATGCGAGCCGCCGTGATTCGGGTCGTTCAGAATGAACACGTCGCCCGGCTCGGGATCGCGCGCGCGCACGGCGCGCACCGACTCGGGCATGGCGCCGAGGTGCACGGGAATGTGCGCCGCTTGGGCAACCATCCGGCCACCGGCATCAAAGAGCGCGGACGATGCGTCGCGCCGTTCGCGAATATTTGGCGAGAGTGAGCCGCGCTCGAGCACGGTCCCCATCTCTTCGGCGATCATCGCGACGGCATGCGCCATCACGGCGAGATCGAGCGGATCGAAGTGGTCGCTCATGCGCGCTCCAGCATCCAACCGCCAATGGGGAGAGCGCGCGCGGTCCAGCCAGCGGCGACCACCATGGTGGCATCGGCAAGGGTGAGCACGCGTGGTCCGTGCATGGGCTCGGCGATCTCGGCGGCTCCCTCAAAACGGACGGGCACGGCATTCCCCATGGCTGCGACGCGGAGCGCGACCATTTCTACGGCGCGGTCAAGAACGAACCCGTAGCGCGATTGATGCATTGAGGAGAACCGAGCGGCGAGTGCGTTCCCATCATCGGAGGGCATACACGGTACGTCGAGTTCGTGTCCTTGCCCCGCGTAGCGCACGCGGGCGTGCCAGCTGTGACGGGCCATGGTGCGGCCACCGGACGCGCGTTCGGCGAGTGCGGGCAGTGTGGAGGCAAACCACGCGGCGTCGAGCGTGTCCACCGCACGCATGACACTGCGGGCCGCGTCACGACGTTCCGGAGCAATCGCGAGTCCGAGCGCACTCAGTACGCCAGCGTAGGGCGGCACAAGAATGCTGCGCATACCCAGCAGATCGGCCAGCGCGCATGCATGTAACGGCCCGCCTCCGCCGAAGGCGACCAGTGCGCAACTGCGCGGATCGATGCCGCGCTCCACGCTTACACGTCGCAGCGCGCGCGCCATCTCGGCGTCAGCAATAGACACAATGGCCGCGGCGGTGCGCTCTGGGGTGGCGCCCAATGTTGCGGCGAGCGCTGCGATGGCACGCTTGGCGCCGGCCGCGTCGAGCTGCACGCCGCCGGAGAGCCGCGAGGCATCGAGATTTCCGAGTGCAATATGTGCGTCGGTGACCGTGGGCTGCGTGCCCCCGCGCCCGAACGCCACCGGCCCAGGTACCGCACCGGCGCTCCGCGGTCCCACGCGGAGCGCGCCACCGTCGTCCACCCAGGCGATGCTACCACCGCCGGCGCTGACGGTTTCGACGAGCACGCGCGGCAATGCAATCGGCACGCCGGCAACGGCGCCACCGGGTTCCACGAGCGGTTCGCCGTCGAGTATGAGTCCGGCATCGGCGCTGGTGCCACCAATGTCGATGGTCAGTGCGCGGTCGAGCCCTGCGGCCTGCAACACCGCCGCGGCACCCACCACGCCACCGGCGGGGCCAGACAGTGCGAGCGAGGCTGCCGCCGACGCCGCTTCGGCCGCCGTGCGCATGCCGCCGCCGGACGTCATCACCTCGGGCGCAGGAAAGCCGCCCTGCGCGAGCCGGGTGGAGAGATGCTCGAGATAGGTGGCCACACGCGGCCTCGCATATCCTTCGGCGACGGCGGTCGCGGTGCGCTCGTACTCGCGAATTTCCGGAAGGACCGCAGCGCTGCACACCACCTCAATTCCCGGCAGCCGTTTTGCGATGGCGGCAGCGAGCCGTTGCTCGTGCGCATCGTCTTCGTACGCGTGGAGCAGTGAGATCACCACGATGTCTGGGGCGAGCGCCGCCACCGCCTCGGCGACGCGGTGCGCTTCGGCATCGGTGAGCGCCAACTGCACGCCGCGCGCGTCGCGCCGCTCCTGCACCGCAATTACATCGGCGACGGCGACGAGCGACGGCGGATGTTGCGCTGAGAGATCGTAGAGCGCGGCGCGCTCTTGTCGCCGCAGCTCGAGAAGATCCGTCGCGCCGGCGGTCGCGCAGAGCACGACGCGCGCGCCGCGGCGTTCGAGGAGCAGATTGGTGACCACCGTCGTGCCGTGCGCGACGCGCGTCACACTCGCGGGCAATACGCCAAGCGCGGCCAACGACGCGGCCACGCCTTCACTTTGATCGGAGGGAGTCGAGAGGACTTTGCGCGTCTCCACCAGCCCCTGTGCATTCACCGACGCGAGATCGGTGAAGGTGCCGCCGACGTCAATGCCAACGGAGATGGTCATGCCACGTCCCGCGGAAAGCGGGTTGCGCGCAGCAGCCCCCAGGTGAGTGCCAGATGCGGCGGGACCATGATCAGCAGGAGAGCGCCATCACGTTGCGCATAAAATGGCGTGAGCGCGGCCACGAGCGCGATGATCGCAGCGCCCGCCGTGAACGCCGAGAGCGCCCTCGACGCTACCACTACGCGACGTGGCGCGCCCACCGCGAGGGAGAGTGGCAAGAGCAACGCGAGTGCGAGCGATGCGGGGGTGCCGAGGAGTACGTTGACGTTTTGCGCCATATACACGTGCTTGGTGAAGGTGCCAAGCACCGCGACGATGATGCCCATCGAGCCCGCGACGAGATGGAAGAGCGCTCCGATGACGCCCACGCTCCAGCGCGCGGCCACGCTACGGTACGTGCGCGCACCGAAGAGCACGATCACCAGCGCCAGCCCAAAACCAATGACGAGGGCGGGCCGCGTATACGACGGTGGCTGCGGTCCGTCGGCAAAGCGTGCGCTATCCAGCACGACGCGTTCGTTGCGGACGAGCGGGCGCACGGTTCCATCGGCGCGCCGCACCTGCGCCACACGCAACCATTCCTGCAGACGCATCGGCACGAACATTTCGTCCCATGCCGACAGCGCCGAATCGGCGCGGGCACCGAGGGCGAAGTCCATCGCAATATTGGTGGTGGGGTATGCCGCCGAGAGACGCATGGTCTCGCTGCGGAAGCTCACCCCGTGCGACTGGCCGGCAATCGCCGCGTGAAACGCGCCGTTCAGTACGCCATCGAGCAGGTCGCGCACGCGCGTCGCACAGTTGTCTCGGTAGTAATCGTACCGGTACCACTTATGGGCCTCGGTGGCATTCCATTGGATGAAGCGCAGCACGGAATCTTTTTCCTGTGCCGTGAGGTCCAGCTCTTGTTCCCACACCGCGCGGCCGTGACTGCGGTACGCCGTCAGCAGCGGCACGGTGGGATAGCCCTGCATCCAATAGAGCGTATTGCCGGTGAGGAAGTTCTGATAGAAATGGGGCTGATCGAAATCGAACATTCCCCAGTTGTACGCCGAATCCACGCCCGTGCGCAGATTGCGGATGCGCAATGACTGATGGCCAAACCGTTCGTAGAGTTCGTCCCCAGGGCCCATAGTGAGCACTGTCACGAGCAGCGTATCAGTGGCCGGGTCTGCGGCGGCACTGGCGCCAGTAGCGCCAGCGGTCATGCGCGGCACGGCGGGGCGCGCGGGGCTCTGCGCCTCTGCCACGCTACTTCGCGTCAGCCCATGGTGCGCGGCAGCAACCGGCCACGCCAGCGCACACGCCGCCAACGCGGCGAGCCGGCGCGCGAGGGTCACAGGCGAATCTCTTTGCCGTCCTCAGCTGCGCGATAAATGCCTTCGATCGCCCAGTAGACTTTATCCTGATCGTCCGGCGACTCGTAGGGCACTTCGTCGCGCAACACGGCCACGAAGTGCGCCAACTCTGCGCGATACGACTGAATAAACGGGCTCTCACGTTGCGCGGCGCCACTGGGAGAGACATCCGTGGCTTTGCCGTGGATTTCCTTGACGATGCGCAACGGCGAGAGACGCGCGCTCCCCTTGGTACCGATGACCTCGAACCACCAGCGGTCTTCGCCACCGAGGTAGTCCCAGTTCACGTCAATCGTAATGTTGATGCCGCCAGAGAGCTCGGCGAAGACGAACAGCGCGTCTTCTACGGTATTGGCACCGCGCGCGCGGGTCATCGACGCACTTGCCCGCACCGCATCGGGAAAGTTTGAGACCCACGCGGCCAGATCAAGCAACGGAAGGCCATGCTCAAGAAACGCTCCGCCCCCCGACTCCGCACGACGCAGGCGCCACGGCGCCATCGTGGTGCGCTGACGGTACGAACCCCCACGCACGGTGTGCAGACGCCCCAGTTCCCCACTCTGCACGAAGGAGTTGAGCAGTTGCACGTCGCTGCGGAAGCGTTGGTTGTTTGCCACGAACAGTTTGCGATCCGCCTTCTTGGCCGCCGCCAACAAGCGTTCGGCACCGCGCGAATTGAGCGCGAGCGGCCGCTCGACCATCACATTCACGCCGGCCCGCAGGGCGCTCAGCGCATGCGGTTCGTGCAGGTGGTTGGGCGTCGCCACAATCAGGGCGTCTAGGGCTTCGGACTCCAGCAGGAACTCGATGTCGGTAAACGTGTTGGGCACGTTAAAGCGCTGCGCGAGGGCGCGCGCCTTGCCGGCATCATTATCGCAGAGGGCGACGACTTGCACGCCGCGCATCTTGGAGAGCACCGGCAAGTGCGCCGTTTGCGCGATCGCGCCAAGTCCGATGAGTGCCACGCGAACCGGTGGCCGGACCGCGACAATGCCAGGACTCGATTTCACGTCAGTTGACCGTACCAATGGATGTCCCCGGATAGTACGTCGAGAGGATAGCGCGGGCCGACTGTCCAGCGCGCGAACGTCCAATGGCTCCCCATTGGCACATTCCGATGCCGTGACCGTACCCGTTGCCCCGCACGACGAGGCGTGAGAGCGAACCCGTGCGCGTTTCGCTCTCAATCATAAAATAGGTGCTGTTCAGTATCTCGCCACCGGGAAGGCGGAGCACGTAGCGAATGTCGTTCCCGCGCAGGGTGAAGGTTCCCCGGTCGGTGACGATGGACAGGCGCGCCACGCGTCCGCTGGGGGTGCGCTGATCCACGTTGACGGAGCGCGCCCGCCCCGGTCCGCCGGCCGGCACGGCAGCGTAGGTCTTGAGGTGCGCCCGGAGCGCGGCGTCGAGTTCGTCGGCGGTAAAGGTCCGGGTCCAGGCAAAGCGAGGGGCGGGGTCGCAGTAATAGCGGTCCGTCGTGCCGGGGACCCGGTCACTGACGCGCTTGAGGTATGGCTCATTGGTGGAACGCCAGACTTCGTCGGGCGCGGCCGTCTCGCCCCCACAGGCCGAGTGGTAGGGGGCGTTGACGATGCGCCCGTTGTAGGTGATCACGAGGCCATTGGTGGATGCCACCGCTTGATCGGAAAACGGGCGTTCGGCGTCGGCGCCACCATACACTTGGTCGGACACCGTGGGGAGGAGGTCGTAGTTGGCGCCGCGCGTAGCGCCCTCCTGCGCGGCAATGATGCGAATGTAGGTATAACTGCGCGCCGCGATGGCCTGCGCCTCAACCGCGGCCTGCTCATTTGGGGCGCGCGGACCGCCGATCTCCATTGGCACGACGCCCCGGAGATATGCCTCCACAGGGAGCACGTTCACCACGAGCATGGCGCTGTCGGTGGACACAAAACGGAGCGACCCGCGATAGCGCTTTTGCGTGAAGAGCGGGAATGCGTCGTCGCGGTCCGTGCGCAGGGTGAGTGGCCCATCGGTCCAAGGCGTGCTTCCGCCCGCGGCAGAAATGGCGCGCATCTGGCGCCCGCGTCGCTCAATATTCCAGCCATCGCCCGCGCGTGCCCGTACGAGCACGGCGTTGCGGGAGTCGAAGAGCCGCCACGGGCCGGTGGCATCGAGCGAGGCGCCCTGGGCAGCAGTGGCGAGCGCCACACGGACGTCGCGAGGGCCATCCATGCGCGCGCGGGGGGCGTCGTCGAGCGGCATGTCGTTGACGGGGCGCACCGCCGTGTCGGCCATCGGCGCACGCGTGGGGGCGGACACCAGCGGTGGCCGCTGCTCCGGCTCCCGCACGCGTTTTCCCACGCATCCCACGAGCAGCGCTGCCACAATCCAGGCCGCGCCACGCACTCCCCTCACCGGCCGAAGCTCCCGACCGACGTCACGGGCAGTGACCGTCCACTCCGCACGGCCGGCGCGGCCGGCGTGGGGAGCACCGTGATCACGCGCGCCTCGAAATCGTAATCGTCCACGACATCCACTACCTCGACTTCCGCGAACGCCCCCACCGGCACATCGGCATCGAGCAAGGTGAGCCCGTCAATATCGTCGGCCTGCCAGGGCAACCGTGCGCGGCGATCGCCTTCGGAAAGGGCCAGCACGCGCTGCCCAAGGCGACTCTCGTACCGTTCGGCGGTAATCGCGCGCTGAAGCTCGGTGAGCCGCTCCAGACGGTCGCGCTTCACTTCGTCGGGGACGTCGTCCACCATCTCCGCCGCGCGCGTGCCTTCTTGCGCCGAGTAGGTGAAAGCACCGACGCGCTCGAATTTGATTTCTTCGAGAAAATCACAGAGCCGCTGAAAATCGTCGTCCGTCTCGCCAGGGAAACCGACAATGCAGGTGGTGCGAATAGCCAACTCGGGCACGGCATCGCGGAAGCGTGCGACTTTCTCGCGAATGGTCTTCTCGCGCTCGGGACGCCGCATGCGTTCGAGCACGGCGTCGGACGCGTGCTGAATGGGCATATCGAGATAGCGCACAATACGCGGTTCGCGCGCAATGACCTCCAGCAGCCGCGGTGTGATCCCCGCCGAGTAGAGGTACATGTTGCGAATCCACGGAATGGAGGTCTCGCGCACGAGCGCCTCGAGCAGATCGGGGAGTCGCAGATTGTCCTGCCGATCGCGCCCGTAGTGCGCGAGATCCTGCGCCACGAGGTTCACTTCGCGCGCGCCCTGTAGCTCCAAGAGCTGCGCCTCGCGCACAATCTCATCGAGTGCAAAGGAGCGGTGCTTCCCACGCATCAGGGGGATCGCGCAAAACGCACAGCCGTGGTCGCACCCTTCACTGATTTTGAGATAGCGCACATGCGGCGTGCCGCCGGCGTAGAGCCGCACGCCGGGGTGCTGCGTGACGGAATCGCCAATGAGCCCGCGTTCGAGCAAACGCGGCACCAACTGCTCCATCTCCGAGGCGCCGAGGAAAAAATCCACCTCGGGGAGCGCGGCTTCGAGCTCGCCCTTGTGGCGTTCGACCATGCACCCGACGGCGACGACGGCCTGCGCCGCGCCCTCGCTCTTCATGCGCCCGGCCGCCACGATCGCGTCAATCGACTCGGCTTTGGCCGCATCAATAAACCCGCACGTGTTCACAATGATCAACTCGGCGTCGGCGGCGTCGTCCACCTGCACCGCGCCGTGATCGACGAGTTGGGCGAGGTAGCGTTCGGAGTCGACGGTGTTCTTGTCACACCCGAGGGTAACGAGGGCGACGCGCATCTAGCGGAAGTTTCCGAAGTTGAGTGCCACGCCGTATTCGCCGGAGCGCAGAAACTGAATGACGCCCTGCAACATGTCTTTGTCGGGCGAGGCGATGCGGACCTGCTCGCCCTGAATGGACGCCTGCACCTTTTTGAATTTCTGCTCTTTGATGGCGGCCACGATCTTCTTGGCGGTTTCACTGTCGAGCGACTGCTTCAGTGTGACTTCGCGCCGAAGAATGTCGCCGCCGCCAGGCTTGACCTCGCCGACGTCGAGATTCGACACGGGGACGCCGCGCTTGATGAGTTTGCCCTGCACTACGTCCCAGAGCGCGCGCATGCGCATGTCGCTGTCGGCGGTGAGATTAATAATCCCGTCCGCGCGCTTGAACTCGATCTCCACCTCGGCGCCTTTAAAGTCAAAGCGCTGGGCGATTTCTTTTTGCGCTTGATTGACGGCGTTGTCGACCTCTTGGAGGTCTACGCCGGTGGTCACGTCAAACGAAGAGTCCTTGGCCATGGCAGAATGGGGGCGAAAAGGGGCGAATGAAAACACAACGGCCGACAGCAGTCGGAAGACTGCCATCGGCCGCACCGCGCCGGTTGCCGTCTACCCGAGGTACGATTCCAGCGCCCGCGCCCGCGACACATGCCGCAAGCGGGAGAGCGCCTTCTCCTTGATCTGCCGCACCCGTTCCCGGGTGATGTTGAGCACCGCGCCAATTTCCTCAAGGGTCATGGGCTCGGACTCGTCCAGCCCGAAATATAGCCGGAGGATCTTCGCTTCTCGCTCCTTGAGCCCGGCCAGGGCCTGGTGGATCGACTCCGTGAGGGCCTTGTCGAAGGTCTCCTCGTCCGGGGTGCGGTTTAGGGTGTCGGGGAGATAGTCGAGGAGCCGGTTGTCCTCCCCCGGCGACATGGGGGCGTCGAGCGAGAGGTGGATCTGCGAAATGGACATTGTTTTCGCGACTTCTTCCTCGCTCAGCTCCATCCCCTCGGCGATTTCCGCGTTGGTAGCCTCTCGCCCCAACTCCTGCAGGAGCGCGCTGGCGCGCTTGCCGATGCGGTGCAGCGTGCCGGCCCGGTTGAGCGGCACCCGCACAATACGACTCTGCTCCGCCAGCGCCTGCAGGATGGCCTGCCGAATCCACCAGACGGCGTAGGAGATGAACTTGATCCCCTTGGTCTCGTCGAACTTATGGGCCGCCCGAATGAGTCCGAGGTTCCCCTCATTAATGAGGTCGCTCAGCGAGACGCCCTGATTCTGATATTTTTTGGCGACCGACACCACAAACCGCAGGTTGGAGCGCACGAGGGTGTCGAGCGCCTCTTGATCGCTAGCGCGAATCCGCGTGGCGAGCTCGACCTCCTGCTCCCGCGTGATCAGCGGGTAGACGCTGATGTCGCGCAGGTATTGGTCGAGCGATCCTTCTTCATAGCCGTGTCGCTTGTGCGGCACACCAGCCATTGACACTCCGGTGCTGCGTGCGTTCTGCGCGTCGGTTCCGATCCGCGCTTGTCGACAAGAATGTGGAGCGTGCAACCTGCAAGCGGAAGGTCAGTGCACCCGCTCGCCAATCCGTTGCCAGCGGGCGCGGCGGAACCAGTCGAAGTTCGTGGCGCTATCTGGCGAAAAGCTGTAGTACACCATCAGGGGACTGCCGCGCACCAGCGAATCGGCCACAAAGCCCCAGTATCGGCTGTCGAGCGAATTGTCTCGGTTGTCGCCGAGGACGAAGAAGTGCTTGGTGGGCACCTCAAGCGGGCCCCAGTTGTTCCGCGAAGGATGATACGACGGAGAGGCGGTGGCGTGCCGCACCAAAAACTCGCGCTGCCAACGAAATTCTTCCGCCGCCGGATCGGCATCTGGCTCGATGCGCGACACATAGGGCTCCCACTGGGGCTTGCCGTTGCGGAACAGCACCCCGTCCACCATCGACAGCGTGTCACCCGGCACCCCGACGAGTCGCTTCACAAAATTGACCGTGGGATCCACGGGCCACTGGAACACGAGAATGTCGCCGACCGTGGGTTCACGGAGCGCTGGCAGGCGGCGACCGGTGAGCGGCACCTCCGCGCCGTACACGAGCTTGTTCACGAGGAGGAAATCACCCACGAGGAGCGTCCCTTCCATGCTTCCCGTCGGGATCTTGAAGGCCTCCACCAAAAACGCGCGCACCAGAAAAAAGAGCACCAGCGCGAGCGACAGCGACTTGGCCCAGTCGAACAGCGCGCGAAGCGCGACCACCGCCGGATGCTTTCGGCGGCGTTCGCGTGCTGGCGTGACGAGTTCGAGATCGGGTGTGGGGTCCGTCATGGGATCATAGAAGTACGCCACACGGACGGCGCCGTCAATCCGGCGCGTCCGCGCGACGCGAGGCTCCTAGTAATTGTCGATCTGCGCCCGCTGCAATGCGCCGGAGTAGTCCACGTATCCGACCTTCGTCTCTGAGTAGAACTCGTACACTTCCCACCCACCCTCGCGGTGGCCGTTGCCGGTCTGCTTGACGCCGCCAAAGGGGAGGTGCGCCTCGGCGCCGATCGTCGGGGCATTGATGTAGGTAATGCCGTTGTCGAGTTCCTGGAGCGCCTGGAAGGCGATGTTCACGTTGCGCGTGTACACCGAGCTCGAGAGCCCGTACTTCACGCCATTGTTCACGCGGAACGCTTCGGCGGCATCCTTCACCTTGATGACGCTGAGGACCGGGCCAAAGATCTCTTCTTGGTCGAGGCGCGAGCCGGCCTTCACGTTGGTGAAGATCGTAGGCTGAAAAAAGAAGCCGTGATCGAGCGCGCCGCCGGTGGCGCGCGCACCGCCCATCAATAGAGTGGCACCTTCCTTCTTGCCGATTTCCACGTAGCGCTCAACCTTCGCGCGCGACTCCGCATGCACGAGCGGACCCACGTCGGTACCGGCCTTGCGGCCGTCGCCCAGAACAAGCTTGGCGGCGCGGGCCTGTAGCTTGGCGAGGAAAGCGTCGTGAATGCCTTCTTGCAGAATAAGGCGGCTCGTGGCGGTGCACCGCTGCCCGGTGGTGCCAAAGGCGCCCCACAGCACGCCTTCGAGCGCCAAGTCGAGATCGGCGTCATCGAGTACGGTCTGCGCGTTCTTGCCACCCATTTCGAGCGAGAGGCGCTTGTGCATGCGCCCGCACGTTTCGCCCACTCGGCTGCCGGTTTCCGTGGAGCCCGTGAATGAGATGAGCGGAATATCGGGGTGATCCACCATCGCCTTCCCCGCCACGCCGTCGCCGTGAATCAGCTGAATGACTTCGGGCGGGAGGCCGGCCTCGAGCAATACCTCGACGAGCACGGTGCCGGCGTGCGGCACATCCTCGCCCGGCTTAAAGATCACGGCGTTTCCGCAGACCAGAGCGGGAAACATTTTCCAGGTGGGAATCGCCATCGGGAAGTTGAACGGTGTGATGAGCCCGGCCACGCCGATGGGCCGGCGAAAACTCATCGCCCATTTGTTCTTCAGTTCACTGGGCACGGTGTGCCCAAAAAGACGGCGCCCTTCGACACCGGCGTAGTACGCGGTGTCGATCCCCTCCTGCACGTCGCCCTTGGTTTCGGCGATGGGCTTCCCCATTTCGCGCGTCATAAGATCGGCGAGTTCATCCTTGCGTGCCGCGAGGATGTCGCCCACGCGACGCAGAATGTCTCCGCGCGCGGGTGCCGGCGTGCGCTTCCAGAGCTCGAAGCCGCGCTTGGCGCTCTCGACTGCTGCCTGCACATCGGCCGCACCCGACTTGGGAAACTTGCCGACGAGGTCACGCGTGTCGGCCGGGTTCACATTGTCGAGGTACTCGCCGGTGGACGGCGCCACCCACTGGCCGCCAATAAAATTCTTGAAGGTCGTTGTCATGATGGGAAGTTAGGAGCAGGCCCAGAAGGCCGGGTGATTCGCCGTCGGCTTGGCGTAGCCGACGCGGGGGAGTACGTCGATGCCAGTGAGCACCAACCCCCACAGCAATAGCAGTAATGAAAGCATATGCCCGCGGGCCGTGCGATGCCGCCAGGTCCAGATGGCCGACCATCCGCCGGCCACCACCAACACCGTCGTTGCAGCGAGGTACCCGGCCAGGCCGAGCCCGCAGCGCGCACTGTACGGCCAGAACACCAGCGCTACGCCCAGCGCCACGCTCAGGGAGAGTCTGAAGAACACGCCGAGCGTTGAGGTCGTGCGCTGCGTTTCCTGCACCTGCGCGCGCTCCACAGGGGAGCGAGCGGCTTTGGATGGAAACAAGGCCTCGTCCGAGACCGACTCCAGCTGTCGGTCGATCTTCTTCATTTCGGCGTCCCAGTCGCGCTCGGTCATGCGCCGTCCCTCTGGAGAGCGTGGCGTTCAATCTTCCTATACAAATTCGAGCGTGGCATATCGAGCAGACGCGCGGTCTCCGTGACGTTCCAGTCGTTTTCGCGCAGCTTGGTTTCGAGAAAGGCCCGTTCGGCCGCAAGCTTAAACTCATCCCAGGTCTTGCACGACTCCAAACCGCCAAGGCCACCGGTGGCGGCGGCACGAGCGCCTCCGAGGCGATCAACGTCGACGACCGTAATGCGTGAACCGGAGCCGAGAATCACGAGCCGCTCGATAGTGTTGCGCAACTCGCGGACGTTGCCGGGCCAGTCGAGCGCGGCCAATCGGTCGACGGCGACCGGGTCGATGGTGCGCGGCGCCACGCCATCGTGCTTGGCGAACTGCAGCAGAAAGTGTTCGACTAACAACGGAATGTCTTCGCGTCGCTCGCGCAGCGGCGCGACGTGCATGGGCACGACATTGAGCCGGTAATAGAGATCTTCACGAAAATGGCCGGCGGCAATCTCGTCTTCGAGTTTTTTGTTGGTGGCGGCCACCACCCGCACATCCACCTTCCGCGACTTCTGTCCACCAATGCGCGTGACTTCGCCGTCCTGCAACACGCGCAGCACTTTGGCCTGCGCCGACGACGACATATCCCCGATTTCGTCGAGGAAGAGCGTGCCACCGTCGGCCTGCTCGAACTTCCCCGCCCGATCGGCAATGGCACCGGTGAACGAGCCTTTCATATGGCCAAACAGTTCGCTCTCAATCAGCTCGCTGGGAATGGCCGCGCAGTTCACTTCGACAAATGGCTTCTTGGCGCGAGACGACCCGCGATGCAACGCGCGCGCCACCAACTCTTTGCCCGTGCCATTCTCGCCCGTGATCAGCACGCGCGCGGTGGTCTCGGCGACTTTGTCAATCTTGTCGATCAGCGCGCCGATCACCGACGAGCGACCGACCATTTCGTATCGGCTCTCGATGGTGGCCTTGAGACGTTCGTTCTCCTCCGCCAGATCAATGCGCCCAATGGCATTGCGCATGGTCACGAGAATGCGGTCGGTGTCGAGCGGCTTCTCCAGAATGTCGTAGGCGCCGAGTTGCGTGGCTTCGACGGCATTTTGAATGGTGGCGTGCCCGCTGATCATGACAACAACGGCGGCACTGTCGTACTCGCGCAGTTTCTTGAGTGTTTCGAGACCGTCCATGCCGGCCATTTTTACATCCAAGAACACCAAATGCGGACGCCACTGTTGGTACGCGGCGAGCGCTTCGGTGCCATTGGCCGCGGCATGCACCTCGTAGCCTTCAAACTCGAGCAGCTGCGCGAGCGCGGCGCGGATGCCCGGTTCGTCGTCCACCACCAACACGCGCCGACTCATGGCACCACCTTGTACAGCGTCACCTTACCCTTGGCGACGCGCACATCGCCGAGTTCGCGCGGCACGTGCACCGGAATGCCGGTGGGCGCGTAGGTGGAATCGCGCTGCGCCATACCGATGCGCGAGACGAGCTTGGGGATAACAGCGGCGGGGAGCTTGAGTTCGCCAAGCGAGATTTCATCGACCACCAACTGCGCGCGCCCCGCCTTGAGAACGTCGAGCTTACCGCGCACGGTCATTTCTTGTTTGCCGTCGATCATGCTCGAGAGTGGACCGAGCGTCTTTGGGCCACCGAGGTCGCCTACGCTCACCTGCGCGCGCAGATAAATCCGCTCGTCGCGCGCCATGGCCACGGCACCCGACGCGGCGGGACTGAACCCGTGCAACACGGAGTCGAGTACCAAGGCGGCAAGATCGGCGGGCGCAATGTTCACATACACGGGACCATTCTTGACCGCGAGCTTGGCCACCGACACGCGGGCTCGCTCGGCGCCTTCTGGCGTGAGCGGCTGCCAACTCGTGGCCGTCGCCGCGGGTGCCGACGACGAGAAGTAGCCGCGGACTTTGGGCGACCACCAGTCGTAGGTGAACCATCCCGCCGCAGCGACGATCGCCACCACAATCAAACAGCCCAAACGCCCAAGGCAGCCGAACATCAGGCAAGCACCTCAACAGTGGACGGATCCGCCGCGGCCCCATTGAGCGAGCCGGAACGAAAACCGCGCAGGTCTAGTTCGACGACGCGGAACCCCGCGCCAGCCACAGCCGCGCGCAACGATTGTTCGCGCACGCCCTCTCTCCAGTGTACGAGTTCTTGCTCGTCGAGTTCCACGCGAGCGGTGTCGCCGTAGAAGCGGACGCGCAGGTTGCCGGTCACGCCGAGCTGGCGAAGGGCGCGTTCGGCTGCTTCCACCTTCGCGAGCCGAAGCGGCGTGACGGCCGTGCCGTACGGCAGGCGCGACGACAGGCAGGGCGACGACGGTTGCGCCCACGTTGGAATGTCGCGCGCCTTGGAGAGCGCACGAATGTCGTCCTTGGTAAAGCCCAACTCGGCGAGCGGGGAGCGAACGCCATGCTCGTCAGCGGCCGTGCGCCCCGGGCGGTGGTCGCTGAGGTCGTCGGCGTTGGTCCCGTCCACAACAACGGCGAGCCCGCGGGCCTGCGCCACCGGGAGGAGCTGCGACCAGAGTTCGGTTTTGCAGAAGTAGCAGCGATTCACCGGATTCGCGGCGTAGCGCGGGTCGTCGAGTTCGTGGGTGTCGAGTTCCAGCACGGGCACGGCAAAGCGGTCTGCCACCTCCCGCGCACGCGCCCACTGCTCGGCGGGGTAGCTCGGGCTGCGCCCGATCACCGCCAGCACTCGGTCGGCGCCGAGTGCGCTCACGGCCACGCAGGCGAGGTACGCGGAATCGACGCCGCCACTGAAACCAACCAGCGCGGAGCCGTGTTCGCGGAACCAAGCGACGAGGGCGGTTTCCTTCTCGACAGGGGGCACAGTCATAGCTCCTCTAAAGGTAGCGACGGACGGGTCGGTGGGGATGCTCGGCGGCGGGGAGGCGGGCGCCACCAAAGGGCGTTCGGCGGGGCCGCGAATCCCGGCGGCCAGCTTGCCAGTTCCGGGCATAATCGGCAGAATCACGAGACCCCCAAACTCGCCGAAGTTCACCTTACCCCGGCCGGGATTCGTATGCGCGTTTCGTTCCGTTCCGTCGCGTTCGCCGCGACTTCACTCGTTCTTGCCCTCCCCCTCTCCGCCCAGCGCGGCGGCGGCGGCGGCGACACCACCCGCGGCCCCCTGCGGGAACTCCCGCTACAGCCCGCCAAGGCGCTCAAGTTCACCACGGACGAAGGCACTTGGCTCTCTCTCGACGTGTCGCCCGACGGCAAGACGATCGTGTTCGACCTCCTCGGTGATTTGTATACAATCCCCATGGAAGGAGGCGCGGCCAAGCGCATCACGAGCGGCCAAGCGTTTGACGGTCAGCCCAAATATTCCCCCGACGGCAAGACGATCGCTTTTACCAGCGATCGCAGCGGATCGGAGTCACTCTGGCTGATCAATGCGGACGGCACCAACGCCCGTGCGCTCACGCGCGATGAAAACCGCACCTTTGTGTCCCCCACCTGGACGCCCGACGGCAAGTACGTGGTGGTGAGCCGCAACGGCGCTGGAGCGGGCTACAACTTGTTCATGTTCCACAAGGACGGCGGCGCCGGCGTTCAGGTGACCGGCAACGATCCGGCACCGGCCACCGCTGCGCGCGGAGGTGGCGCTGGTGGCGCGGCCATCAACAACTACGTGGGCGCGGCGTTCGGCAAAGATGCACGCTACATCTGGAGCGCCATTCGCAACGGCGGCGGCGGCTACAACCAGACGTCGCTCGGCTGGCAGATTGGCACCTTTGACCGTGAGACGGGCAAGACCTTCACGAAAACGCACGCCATTGGCTCGGGGATGCGTCCTGAACTGAGCCCGGATGGCAAGTGGCTCGTGTATGCCACGCGCCACGACTCACTCACGGCACTCAGGCTGCGCGACCTCGCCACCGGCGACGAACGCTGGCTCGCGCCGAATGTGCAGCGCGACGATCAGGAATCGCGTTTCACGCGCGATCTCGTGCCGCCATTCAGCTTTACGCCCGACAGCAAGAGCATTGTCATTGCGCACCACGGCAAGATTTGGCGCATTGGCGTGCCGGACGGCAAGCAGACGATGATTCCGTTCAAGGCGGACGTGGACCAGATGATCGCCGGTGCGATCAAGGTGGATTACCCGGTCAACGATTCGTCGCTCACCGTGCGCCAGATCCGCAGCGCCGTGCCCTCGCCCGATGGCAAGCGGCTCGCCTTTGTAGCGCTCGACAAACTCTGGCTGCAGGATCTGCCCAACGGCACGCCCAAGCGCGTGACCACGAGCAAGGACGGCGGCGAGTTCAGTCCTGCTTGGTCACCGGACGGCAAGTCCATTGCCTACGTGACGTGGGCCGAACTCACCGGCGGCGATCTGTATCGCATTACCGCCGACGGCAAAGGCAAGCCGGAGAAGCTCAGCACGCAGCCGGGGTTCTACGACAAGCTCGCGTGGTCGCCCGACGGCAAACGGCTCGTGGTCGCACGCGGTCCGCGTGAAGCACGACGCGACCGGGACGAACTCGGCGGCAACAACGCCGAAGCGGCCGGTGTGGAACTCGTGTGGGTGAGCGCAACCGGCGGTGCGGCGACGGTGATTTCGTCGCTCACGCGTTATGGCCAGCCGCACTTTGGGCCGGACACGTCGCGCGTGTACATCTATGAGCCCGGTGAAGGGCTGATCTCGATGCGCTACGATGGCACCGATCATAAGCAGATTCTGCGCGCCACGGTCGGGGCCGCCGCTGGCGGCGGCGGTGGTGGCGGCGGTCAGGTGAGCGAGTTGTTGCTTTCGCCTGACGGCGAGCGCGCGCTCGCCTTTGGCGGCAGCAACTTGTACATCATTTCGGCGGTGCCGCAGGCGGGCGCTACCGCCCCGCAGATTTCGCTGAGCACACCGGCCACGGCCGCAGTGCCCGTGCGCCGCATTACGCGCATCGGCGCCGACTTCCCTGGCTGGAGCAAGGACAGCAAGAGTGTGTTCTTCGCGCTGGGACGGTCGTACTTCCACTACGACCTCGCGCTCTCCGATTCACTCGTGCGTGACTCGACGTCGCGCGCGGACTCGGTACGAAACGCAGGGCGAAGCGGCGGCGCGGGCGCAGCGGGCGGCGGTGCCGCACGTGCGGCGGCCAAGGCGGCGTATGAAGCGGATCGCGCCGACATCACCGTCATCGTGCCGAAGGACAAGCCGAGCGGCAGCGTGGTCCTGCGCGGCGCCCGCATTCTCACGATGAAGGGCAAGGAGATCATCGAGAAGGGCGACGTGGTGGTCACCAACAATCGCATTGTCGCAGTGGGCGCGAGTGGCAGCGTGAAGGTGCCGGCTGGCGCCAAGGTAATTGATGTATCCGGCAAGACGATTCTCCCCGGCTACGTGGATGTGCATGCGCACATGTGGCCGGCGTTCGGCGTGCACCGCAACCAGCCGTGGGAATATCTGGCGAACTTGGCGTACGGCGTCACCACGACGCGCGATCCGCAGACGAGCACCAGCGACGTGATCACGTATGGCGATCTCGTAGAAACGGGCGATGTGATTGGCCCGCGCATCTACGCCACTGGCCCGGGCGTGTTTGCAGCCGACAACATTCGCTCGCTCGATGACGCGCGCGATGTGCTCAAGCGCTACAGTGAATTCTTCAAGACCAACACGATCAAGCAGTACCAGGCCGGCGACCGCAAGGTGCGCCAGTGGATCGTCATGGCCGCACGCGAGCAGGGGCTCACGCCCACGCTCGAGGGCGGACTCGATTTCAAGAAGAACATGACGGAAGCGATGGACGGCTACTCCGGTAGCGAGCACTCGCTCCCGATTGCGCCGCTCTACAATGACGCCGTGCAGCTCTTCTCGCAGAGTGGCACGACGTACACGCCCACCCTCGTCGTGCAGTACGGCGGTCCGTGGGCCGAGAACTACTGGTACGAGCACACCGACATTCTGAGTGATGCCAAGCTCAATCGCTACATGCCGCGCGACGAAGTGGAGAAAAAGGGGATGCGTCGTCCCGGCTGGTGGTCGGAATCGGCGTGGAGCTTCTCACTCTTTGCGGCGCAGGCGGCAAAGATCGTCGCTGCGGGCGGACGCGTGGGCTTTGGCAGCCACGGTCAGTTGCAGGGATTGGGCGCGCACTGGGAAATCTGGAGCATCGCGAGCGGCGGCATGCCGCGTTACGATGTGTTGCGCGTTGCGACGGCCTACGGCGCCGACGCGATTGGTGTGGGCAAGGACCTCGGCACCATCGAAGTCGGCAAGCTCGCCGACCTCCAGGTGCTCGACAAAAATCCGCTCGACGACATCAAGAACACCAACACCATTTCGAAAGTGATGAAGAACGGGCGTTTGTACAACGGCAACACCATGGCCGAGGAATGGCCGCGGCAGGTGGCGGCGCCGAAGATGTGGTGGCAGGTAGAAAAGCAGTAGTCGCGCTGTGAAGATGGGGGCGGACCTGCTGTTCAGGTCCGCCCCCATCTTCGTTTAATGCGCTGATTCGGCCGCCAATCCTGCGGCGGCCCGGCCCACTCGGCGGTCCCGCTCCACTGCCCTGCGGGGGCCGAGGGGGCCGACGGGGCCGACGGGGGCGCACTCCAGCGCGCTTCAGGAGTTAGAGGTCGCCGAGGGCGGCCTGCATCCCATACATTTCTCGATTCAGAATCCCGAACGTTTCCATTTGGAATGGGGACGGGGGCTACCCCGTCGAATCTGCATTGGTCGCCACTCAGGCGATCCCCCCGCAAGGAGAGAGACTCTTGACCGTTCGCGCGCTCATCCCGATCGCCGCCCTCGCCTGGGCGTGCAGCGCCACCTCGACGCCGACATCCACCGGAACGACCACGCCCAGCGGCACGAACACTACCGGCACCACGACCGGCACGACGTCGGGGACCGCCCCCGCCTGGTACGCCGCGTTCGGCAACGGCACCACGGTGACGGTGTCCGGCAACTTCGTGGTGATCACCAGCAACGGTCTGCCGGACCACAAGAGTCCGTACTACGGCACCACGAGTCCCCAGTACGAGAAGTACAACGGCACCAACTCATCGTTTCAGCTGAACCCGAATTCGATCCGGGCGCAAACGCTGACGTTTCGCATTCCCATCACACCCGCCAAGCTTGGCACCCCGTCGCCGACCCCACTCGGACCGATCGGCGTGGCCATCAATGGCGTCCCGATCTTCAACCAGTACGCCGGGCCGAATCAGCCGCTCACGGGCGAGATCAATTCGTTCGACCAGTACAACGGGCATCCGCAGCAGACGGGGCAGTATCACTATCACGTGGAGCCCACCTGGCTCACGCGCACCTCGCGCGAAGCGCTCGTGGGCGTGCTGCTCGACGGTTATCCGGTGTACGGCCCAATGGAAAATGGCGCGTTCGTGAGTTCGAGCGCGCTCGACGCCGCGCACGGGCACACCGCCGTGACGCGCGAGTTTCCGCAGGGGATCTATCACTACCACACCACCGGCGACGCGCCGTACATCAACGGCAGCGGCTTTGCCGGCACGCCGGGAACGGTCAGCCAGTGATCTCGCTCCGCCGCTTCGTGCTATCGGCGAGCGTCGCGCTCGCGGCGTTCACCGCGCCAGCGCGGCCACCGGCGACGCTGGTGGTGGAGCGATACGGCGACGGCACGGTGCGGCGTGAGTCCACGTATCGCGGCGGACAGCTCGACGGCACGGTGCGCGGCTGGTACGAGAACGGCGCGCGCGAATATGAACGCACCTATCGCGACGGCCTGCAGGAGGGTGAGCACCGCGGCTGGCACGCCAATGGCGCGCCAATGTTCGTGTATCACTTCCGGCGCGGCATCACGGAGGGCGTGCAGGAACAGTGGTTCGCCAGCGGACAGTTGCTGACGCGCTTCCATCACGAAGCGGGTCACGAGGTGGGACAGCAGCAAATGTGGAACGCGGATGGCACGATCCGCTCGAACTACGTTATTCGCGACGGCAAGCGCTTTGGCCTGCTGGGTTCGATGGGTTGCACTGGGAAAAACAGTTCGACGGCGGCAACGCCATGACGCGCCGTGAACCGTTTCTTTTGCGACGCCGCATGCTAGTCCTCACGGGCACGATCTCCGCGGCGCTCGCTGCGCTTCTCCTCGCATCCCTCGTGGCGTGCCGCGGGACAGCCGAACCGCTCCCCTTCTATCGCACCGCCACGCTGACCCCCGAGTGGCTCACCACGCGTGAGGCCGCCTCGCCGACCATGCACCGCGTGGCCGCCTTTCGCATGACCGACCAGCACCGCTCTGCCGTGACGGAGCGCGCGCTGCAAGGGAAAGCGACGATCGTGCAGTTCTTCTTCGCCGCGTGCGGCGACGTCTGCCCGGTGACCACCACCAATGTCGCGCGCGTCCTCGCGGCGACCGGTGCTGACGCGCGTGTGCAGGTGCTCTCGTACTCCGTGACGCCGGAACGGGACTCGGTGCCAGCGCTGCAAATGTTCGCCAACATGCACGGTATCACCGACGCGCGGTGGCACCTGCTCACTGGCAACAGCGCCGAGTTGGCCCGACTCGCGCGCGATTCGTACTTCGTGCGACTCGGCGACGGTGCGACGTATGGCGTCACGAGCATTGCGCACACGGAGAGTGTGGTGCTCGTGGACGCGGCGGGACGCATCAGAGGCGTGTACGCGGGGAGTCTCGGGCTAGAGATGCAGCGGTTGCGCGAAGATCTAGAGACGTTGTTGCGGAGTTGATGCGACGGTTTGCAGCCCGCCACGTGCGACGTTGTTGAATGTGGTGCGCCATCGAACGGTGACAGTGCTGTTCCGCCCCCGAGCGGCCGCTACGCCGCCGCCCGCTGCGCGCGAAACCGCAACGCCTCCGCAATAGCCGACGCCTCCACCCGCTCCGCTCCGTCGAGATCGGCAATGGTGCGAGCTACGCGCAACGTACGGTGATAGCCGCGCGCACTGATGCCCAGCGTGCGAGCGGCCTGTTCGAGTGTGGCGCGGGCTTCCGGTGTGTAGCTCCCGTGAGCGAGGAGCCAGCGCCCCGGCGCATCGGCATTCGTCCGCACGCCGGCCACGTCCTGATAGCGCACCCGCTGCCGTTCGCGCGCGGCGGCGACGCGCGTGCGCACCTCCACTGAGGACTCTTCCCGCGACGGCGCGCCGAGCGCGCTCACTTCCACGGCGCCCACGTGCACGTGGAGGTCGATGCGGTCGGCGAGCGGGCCCGAGAGCCGCGTACGGTAGCGCTCGATGTCGGACGCAGAGCAACGACAGAGTTGCGCTGGGTCACCAGCGCGGCCGCACGGGCACGGGTTGGCCGCGCCGATCAATTGAAACCGCGCCGGAAAGGCGACGGCGTGGGCGGCGCGCGCAATCACCACGCGGCCGTCCTCGAGCGGTTGCCGCATGGCATCGAGCACGTAGCGTGGCAGTTCGAGCAGTTCGTCCAAAAACAGCACGCCTCGATGCGCGAGACTCACTTCGCCTGGGCGAGGACCTGAGCCACCGCCAATTAATCCGGCGAGCGAGATAGTGTGATGCGGTGCCCGAAACGGCGGTGTGCGCGCCGGAAGCGTGCCCGCAGGGAGCACGCCGCCAACTGAGTGCACCGCGACGACTTCGAGGAGTTCCTCTTCGGTGAGCGATGGCAAAATGCCGGGGAGGCGGCGCGCGAGCATCGTTTTGCCGGCGCCAGGTGGGCCGAGGAGGAGCACGTTATGCGAGCCCGCCGCAGCAATTTCGAGTGCGCGCTTGGCCACTCCCTGTCCTACAACATCAGAGAAGTCGAGCATCGGTTCGGTTGCTGCCAGCGCGGCGCCAAGCGGAGGTGGCGTGGGCAACTGTCCGTTGCGGAGTGCTGTCACGAGCGCCGCGAGTGTGGGCGCGGCACCAAGCGGAACCTGCGACGCGAGCGCCGCCTCCGCGGCGTTGGCCGGCGGGACGATAAGCGCACGAGCACGTTGTTGCGCGGCGGCACGCGCGAGCGGCAGTGCACCACGAATGGGACGTATTGAACCGTCGAGTCCAAGCTCGCCCGCTACCATAAGGCCAACCACGCAGTCCGCGGCGAGTTGGCCGGTGGCGCACAGCAGCGCGAGCGCGATCGGGAGGTCGAAGGCGGTGCCTTCCTTCTTTACATCCGCCGGACTCAGGTTGACCGTGACGCGACGCGACGGAAGCGCGAAACCGGAGTTCGTCAGTGCGGCCGTCACGCGTTCGCGCGCTTCTTTGACGGCGCTCGATGCGAGCCCCACAATCGTCCACGCAGGCAGCCCCGCCGCGACGTCTACCTCTACGGTGACAGCGTAGGCTTCAATTCCAAGCACGGCGGCGGACTGCACGGCGGCAAGCATGGCGCACCATGCCGCCGCGCCGTCAGAATCATGTCATCGATTCATTGCCTGCCAACGCGCGATCACGCGAGACTCGAGACCGGCCGATGGTTGGAATGCTGGCGTCGCGACCCCCGAGGCTCCGCTCGCGCCACTGCGGGCCGCAATATCCGCAGTTAGCCAGTTCTCGAGACGCACGTCGATATCCGCGTCATACGGCTTTCCCGCCCCGAGTCGCTCCGGCCATTCGCGGGCGTCGGCAATAAACCGCCGCGCCGCATCCCACTGTTTGGTGCGTATCGCATCAACTGCGAGCATCAGCTTAGCCTCGCGGTACAACGCATGCCCTTCGGCGGCGCCTTCGTACGGCAGCACCTTGAGACGGCCGAGCACATCATTCGCCTCCTGATACCGCTCGGCGGCCTCGAGCGCGCGCACAAGCGTGAGGCCGAGGATGTAGCGCTCGGGCATCCGCGTGTAGTAGGACTGCACGGTCGCCACGGCGCCCTGCGCGTCGCCCGACTCCATCTTGCGCTCGGCGAGCAGCTTGCCGTAGCGCCATTCGGCGGGATCAAGCGTTGCAGCAGTCGTCAGGTCGGCGATTTGATCGCGGATCGCGCGGCCTGGGAGCGTAGCGCGCGCCGCATAGAACGGCGCGTAGGTTGGCGTGTTGCCGAGCGCGGTCATCATCTCTGCGGCCTCGGCGGAACGCCCCGTGCCCCAGTAGCCGAGCGCGAGGTAGTAACGCGGCTGCCACGCTGACGACTGTGCGACGGCGAACTCGAGCGCGGCAATCACTTCCGGTCGATTCGGAAAGACCAGGCGTGGTGATGCGCCATTTGCTCGTGTGAGAAGCGCGCGCACGCTGCTGTCGGTTGGCGCGGCGCTACCGGCAGGCGGCTGCCCCGCGACTATGGATGCGCGCCAGTAGAGAGCTTCCGAGTGATTACCGAGGCCTTCGAGAAGCTGCAGCACCGCAGCGCGCTCGCCAACGTCCTGATAAAACGCGGCGAGCTGAAAGAGCGCTTGCTCCGGCAGTTCGCTGCGCACGTTCTCCAATAGTCGCTTGCCTGCGTTGGGTGTGCGGCGGGCGAGCAGTCGTTCAAAGCGAGAGAGTTGACTCAGTGGATCCGCAACTTCAAGCGCGGACACGCGCGCGTTGTACGCGGCATCGGCTTCGAGCGAAGCGGGCGTAGGCTGAACGTCCGGCGTGGGTTTGGTGAGAGACGCGTTCGCACCGCGCCGACGCGCTGCCACAACGCCCACAGCCAGCGCATCGAGATTTCCTGAATCCGCGGCCAGCGCCTTGCCCGCGTACGAATCCGCTCGCGTCACATCCCCGAGTGAGAGCCACAACTTGGAGAGCTCACTCCATGCCGCCGCGCGATACTCCGCCGACTGCGTGGCAAGCTCAAGCCCGTCGCGCGCATCAGCTACGCGGCCGAGCCGTCGATTAGCCAGACCGTAGTAATAATTGGCCGCCCCGTCGTAACTGTCCACCGCGAGTGCGCGCTTCGCCCACTGGCGCGCGTCGGCATAGCGCATGGCGCGCAACGCGAGCGCTGCACGGTCAGCGAGCGCGGGTACGAAGTTCGGCTCTCGGGCAAGTGAGCTGTCGAGCAAAGGCACGGCGCGGTCGTACTCGCGCTGGCGCATCAACTCTTTCCCCTGCAGGTACAGCCCGTACGCTGATGTCCAGTTGAATGCGGCCGGCGTATCGAGGGGGCGATCGAGCGCCGCGAGTGCCGGATCACCGCGATACTCAAGGCGATGATCACCGAGTTCCACGCCAACACCAGCAAGGGATGCGCCCGGCGCAACGATGGTATCGGCCCACGGTTGCAACGGTCCGCGCACCACTCGGCGCGACGCGATGCGTTTGCCGCCTATCGTCACAACAAGCGTGTCATCAAGACGCACGGCGGGCGAAATGGCGACGATGAGCTTGTTACCGTCACGCTGCACGTTGATGGCGCCGGCCGCTGAGGCCGCAACAAATCCTTTGGTGCCCACCACCGGCATCCACCGCTCGGTCCATCGATCGGTGACGCGCGGCGCAAAGCCGCGATGCTTGAATGGCGTGAAGGTGCTCCCTTCGGCGGACTGGTTGAACAACCGGCCAGACTGCAACTCGGAGTACTGCCCGTCGGTGTCGGTGAGCAGATCCTCCCAGATCATCCCCTGCCGCGAGAGCCCCCAGATCCAGATTTTCTGTCCCGGTTTTTCGTCGCGCGGCGCCACGCGCGCCATACCAAAATCTTGATCGTGCCAATAGGCGCCAAAGAAATCCCCTTCGCCGCCGAACACATGGTACGACTTGTAGCCTTTGAAGTCGTTGCGGTCGTACCAGCTCACATCACGGTCGAGCGCTTTGTTGATGGGCCAGTCGCCGTGCTCGCCGTCGTGACCGAGGTAGCTGGTGCCCGGAAAGACATATTGCAGATTGCCTTTTGTGGGAATGCCAGCCGTCATCCAGTGGTAATAGGGCTCCTCGAGCGCGGAGCCATTGTACCAGGTGGAAGCGGTGGTGAAAGATCCTTCGCCTGGCGCCAGTCGAGTCTCCACGCGCCAGGTGGTACCGGTCAGCAAATCCAGCGCGCCGGTGATGCAGCTCACGCTGCCATCGGCGTTCCGACGTGTGGTGTAATCCACCGGCGTGGAGACGTTCGGCGTGTGTCCGATAATGCCGTAGTTGGCTTCGATGCCACCGCTCGTCCACGGCCCGCGCATGGCAATGTCGCGGAACTTCACGGCGTGGTTGTAATAGATGAACGGGCGTCCGCTCTTCTTTTCGATCGCCGCCCAGATCTTGCCGCCGATCTCTGGGAGAATGAGCACGCGCAAGTATTCGTTCTCGAGTTCCACCACCTTCCACTCGTGCGACTCCGCTCGGTCGGTAAATCCGTCGAACCGGAAATACGGATAAATACGCCCGACCACCGGAATTGGGTTGGGATCGCTGAATGGATAGGTTGGAAACGACTGCCGGTATTCGCGTACGCGCGTCGCCGTCGGCGCGCCGGTCACCACCTCGGCGACCTTGGCCACTTTCGCCACTTCGGCGGGCACTGGCTTTGATTGTGCGCCTACAGACCCGGCGAGTAGCAGCCAGACTGGCACGCTGGGGAATCGCATGGCCATCACCGTACGATGAGGAGAATGCCTTTGCCCGGCGCAATGGAAATGGACTCGCCGACGGCGATCGTGCGTGCCGTTTGAAGTCCCTTCACTTCGGGTGCGTTGATCTTCGCTTGCGCGCCATTGAGCCCGAGCGCTTTCCAGTCCACGTCGAGCGTCACGTTCACGGTTTCTGGCGCCCAGCTCGCGACGGCCACGAGAGAGCGCCCATTGCGCCGGTAGACCGTGGCTTTTACGTCGTCACGCCCGGTCTTCACCTGAACCGTTGGCGCCCAATAGCCAAACATCGTGGAGCCTTTCATACCGAAGCTGTCCCAGAGCTTCCACAACGGGCGCGGATCGGCATTGGCCGACCACGGCATACGATTGGTCATGCCATACACCATGCCGCGCCACGGGTTTCCGCCGTCTTGTAGCATCTCTCCCATCAAACCGAACGGAATGCCGCTCACTTCGGTGAGGAAGAAGTCGGACGAGCTTTTTTCGTAGTCAAAGTACTCGCCAAACCAGAGCCGACTCAAATACGGAAAGTGCTCCATGTAGAGCATGGCACTGTTCTGGAAGCCGTCATTGACATTGTACTGATTGGCCGAGTGCAGGTCGACAATGCCGGGGCGCCCGTTCTGTACGAGCATGCGCTTGATCCGCTTCATGGTGGTGCGGTCAAAGGCAACATCGTCGAGATAGAGTCCGTCGATGCCGACGTTCTTCACCAGCCAGTTGATTCCTTCCACATAGTAGTTGTGCCAGCGACTCATCCCGCTGTTCACCACGGCCGCGTCCTTGAGTTCCGGCACGAACCAGGCGGCGATGTAATCGTCGCCGAGGTGCTCCTGCAACCATGAGTAACCGCCGCCCTTGCCCGGGGAGTAAATCTCGTGGCCGAGGCTTCGCATCGCGAAGGTTTCGTAGGCGCGGTTGGAAAGCTCGCGCACGGTGTTGTAGATCTTCACGTTCAGGCCGCGCGCGTGCGCGGACGCGATGTACCGCGTCATGGTATCGTGTGCAATGAACGGATAGTTGATGTACGGATTGATCGGCGTCGCATGATGGACGTTCACCACATTGGCGCCAGCGGCAGCTATTGTGTCGAGCGGCGCAAACTTGTGGTAGTACTTATGACTCCACTGATCGTCGGTGTCGATGGGGTGAAATGGGGTGACCAGGAAGTGCACATCAAACCGCAGCGAATCGCCGGCGGCGAGCGTTCGAGCGCCGCTGGCTGCGCGCACGATCACCGCGCCATTCTCCTCGCGCCAGGTGATGCCGCCCTTTCCGTCATTGCCCCACGAGGGCGGCAACAGTAACGGTTTCTGCAAATAGAAGTTTGTGTTGAGCGGCCGCACGTAGTTCTCCGCGCGCAGCGAAAAGAACAGTCCGGCGTTCACTCCGCCGAGCCAGGCGCCGTCCTGATTCTTTTTGGCCACGTCCCACTGCCAGGCAAATGACGACGGGCGCTTTTGCCCCTTGAGCCCCAGTCCCATCGCGTACGTGGCGGCCACGGGCGTATACGGCATCGTGAGCGCGATGTCATCAAAGGCCACCGCGCGCTTGGCGCGAAGGCGCATTTCGTAGGTGAGGGTGCCGTCAAACTCAAGAGAGCCGCGCACGTCCACGTCATACGCGCCGGCGTCGGTGGTGGCCGTCCACGTGACGGTCCCTGCCTCGCGACGCACAAAGCGAAGGGCGCCGTGGGTGGTGGCCGATGCCGCCGTGGTTGCGCCCGTTGACTGCACGTCGAGCCGCATCGGCGCGGCGAGCACGGCGGTCGCGGTTTTCGAGAACCCGGTCATCTCCGGCGTAAAGAAGGTTTCAATCTTTGCGGGGAGACCGGTGGCGGCGAGGGTGATCGAGCGACCGAGAAAGCGTAGCGTGTTCCCGCTGACGACGATCGGCGTGTACGGCTTGATCACATCGTTGCGCTGCCCAAGCGACGAGTTGAGCCATTTGAGGCGCGTCATTTTCTCCGGTTCGTTCGCGCCGCCGGCCAGCACGGAATCGGCACGCACGACGATCGAGAGTGCGACGGTCACCGGCGCAACGCCGTCAGCAGTTACCGTCGCTTGACCAGTGTAGGTGCCGGGCGCCGTCTTAGTGGGCACATCCACACCGCACCACATGGACTGCACGGCCCCAGCGCTCACATCCACACGCTGCGTGAACGAGCCGCCGTCCCAGTTCGTGCCGCCGTTGTTGAGCGAGTTCAACTGGGAAGCCGGCAGCACGGCCTTGCCGGAGCGCAGATCGCTGAAGGTCACGCGCACATTCGCGACGGCGCGCCGTGCATACACGCCGAGCTGAAAGGCGAGGTACTCGCCGCGCCGTGCTTGATCGGAGAACGCGCGGGTTGGGCCGCGCGCGATCCAGCGCTGCGGCAACTGATCGCGCATCCGAATGGAATGCAGGCGATCCTCCGGAAAGAGCAGGAACGCATCGGCCGCATGCGCCGCATCGAGTTGCGCGACTTCGTCTGGCGTAGCAATCACTTCCATCGGTGCAAAGGCGTTCAGGGCGTCAATGTCCTCAAATCGCTCCACCGTGCCCTGCACCGTTCCCGGCGCATGCGCCAACGCACCGAGCCAGCTGCTGTCCGCCGTTTCGGTGACGGGGAGGTACACAACATTCGGATAGTTGGATCGCCCCCCCGATTTATAGGGCATGTAGTAGATGTAGTAGCGCCCCGCTCCGGCCGTGGCCTCAAAATCGAACTCGCCGGCGGACTGCGTGATGGCGCCTCGCCGCACGTTCCGAATGGCGGATCCCCCACTCGCTGAGACGATGATCACACCTTTGAGCTCTGGGTGCCGATCTGGGCGGCGCCAGGGCACCGTCACGTGCACAAAGCGCCCGCCTGCGGCCACCTGCACCACCGCGCGATGATTGCCGAGTGTTTCGGAGTCCCAGGCGCTGTCGGCAATTGTGAAGGCCGGCGCTTGGGCAGCGAGGCAACGGGAGGCCAGAGCCAATATGGCCGCGGCACGCAGGATTGGGCGAGGTGGAGTCATAGGATGCACGCGAAGGTAGCGCCTTTTCCTCGCGCGTACCATATCGGCGTCGCTCCGGAGGTTGCGCCCACGCGGGCTATTGGGGACAATTCGCGCATGCAACCCGCCCCGCTCCCCCCAGACGAAGCCGAACGGCTACTGGCACTCCGCGAATACGCCGTGCTCGACACCTCTGGGGACTCGGCCTTTGACGACCTGACGGCACTCGCCAGCCACATCTGTGGCGTGCCGATAGCGCTCGTGTCGCTGATTGACGAGACGCGGCAGTGGTTCCTCTCGCGGCACGGGCTCGACGCCACCGAAACTCCGCGCGAATTCGCCTTTTGTGCGCACGCCATCCTCGGCGACGGTCCGTTCGTGGTGCCGGATGCGCACGCGGATGTCCGGTTTGCTGACAACCCATTGGTGCAGGGCGACCCGCACGTCCGATTCTACGCTGGCACGCCGCTCGTCACGCCACGGGGCCAAGCGCTGGGAACGTTGTGCGTCATTGACCACGAAGCGCGCACCCTGACGGCCGAGCAGCTTCAGGCGCTGGAGACGCTGGGGCGTCAGGTGGTCGCACACCTCGAACTGCGCAAAGCCTCGATGCGTATTCGCGCCAGCGAAGAGCGCTTCCGGGGGATGGCGATGTCGATGCAGACGGGGATCATTCTCCAAGATACCGATTCGAAAATCGTCTGGAGCAATCAAGCGGCGCGCGACCTCCTGGGCGTGACGGCCGATCAGCTCGAGGGCCGGACCTCATTTGATCCCACCTGGCAGGTCATTCACGAGGACGGATCTGATTTTCCGGGGAACACCCATCCCGTGGTGCAGTCACTCTCCACCGCAAAGGAAGTACGCGGCGTCGTCATGGGGGTCTTTCGCCCCGTCACCCGTGATCGGGTGTGGCTGCAGGTCGATGCCATTCCGCAGTTCAATGAAAACGGCCAGCTCTTTCAGGCGCTGTGCACCTTTGTGGACATCACCTCGCGCAAGAACGCGGAAGATGACGCGCGAGCCAAGTCCATTCAAAATCGTTCGTTGCTGTCGTCGTCACCACTGGCGATAATCGCCACGGGGCTCAACGGCATTATTCACACCTTCAACGAAGCGGCCGAGCGTCTACTCGGGTATTCCGCCGAGGAAATGATCGGCCGACACACCCCTGGCGTTTTTCACGACCCCGACGAGATGGCCGCGCGCGCCACCGAGTTCTCGCAGGAACTCGGCGAGCCCATCACCCCCGGCTTCGACGTCGTGGTGGCGAAGGCCTTGCGCAATCTTCCCAACGAGCACGAGTGGACGTACATCCGCAAGGATGGAACACGCCTGCTGGTGGCGGTGGCGGTGACCGTGGTGCGGGATGTGGCCGGCACACCGATTGGTTTAATGGGGATCGCAACGGATATTGCGGCGCGCAAGCAGACCGAGGCCGCACTCGTTGCGGCGAAGGAGCTCGCCGAAGAAGCGGCGCGCGCGAAGAGTGATTTTCTTGCGACGATGTCGCATGAAATCCGCACGCCGATGAACGGCGTCCTTGGAATGACCAACCTGCTGTCCGAAACGTCGTTGTCGCCGGAACAGCGCGGGTATACCGACGCCATCGGCCGCTCGGCGCAGGCCCTGATGAGTGTGATCAACGACATTCTCGACTTCTCGAAAATCGAAGCCGGCAAGTTGTTGATCGAACCGATTCCCTTTGCGCTCGAGCTGGCCGTGGTGGACGTCGCCGAGCTGCTCGCGCCTGGGGCGTCGAACAAGGGCGTGGAATTCTTGGTGCAGGTGCACCCAGACGTGCCGTCCCGCGTGTTAGGTGATGCGGGGCGCCTCCGGCAAGTGCTGTTCAATCTTGCCGGCAACGCGCTCAAGTTTACGGAGACGGGCCACGTCATTATTGATGTGACGCTCGCCAAGAACAGCGGTGCGAACGTGGTGCGCTTTGAAATTTCCGACACCGGCATCGGCATTCCCGCTGCCGTCATCCCCCGCCTGTTCAGTGCCTTTACGCAAGCGGACGCCAGCACGGCACGTCGATTTGGTGGCACGGGGCTGGGGCTCTCCATCTGCCGGCGACTCGTGGAGCTGATGGGCGGCACCATCGGCGTGAAGAGTGTCGAAGGCGCGGGCTCAACCTTCTGGTTCGAACTCTCGCTTGCGGAGGATCACTCCACCCCTCCGCTTCCGAGCCCGAAAGCGTCGCTCGACGGCGTGCGCGTCCTCGTGGTGGACAATGTGCCGGTGAGTGTCGAGTTAATGCGCGCGCTGCTCGCAGCGCGTGGTGCGCGCGTGAGCCATGCATTCAACGGACCCGACGCGCTGGCCAAGCTTCGACAGGCGGCGGCGACCAGCGATCCATTCCGCGCCGCGGTCGTGGATTTCCGAATGCCCGGCATGGATGGCGAAGCCCTCGGCCGCATCGTGCGCGCTGACGAAACGCTCAAGGACATCAAACTGGTGCTCGCCACCGCGGCCGCCACGCGTGGGGATGCCGTTCGCTTTCACGGCATCGGCTTCAACGCCTACATCACGAAGCCACTCCACCCAGGCGTCCTCGTGGAGGCCGTGGCAACACTCATGGCCCGCGCACCGGGCTGGCACGCTGAAGAGCCGCTCGTCACGCGGCACAGCATCGACGAAGCTGGCGCGCACGGTCGCCCGCGCCAACACTCGCACTGGACGCCCATCGACCCCGGCACACCATTTACCCGCGTGCTGCTCGCCGAAGACAACCCGGTGAATCAGGTGGTCGCCGTGAAAATGCTCGAGCGGCTGCACTGCCGCGTGGACGTCGTCGCGGACGGTGCCGAGGCCGTGGACATGGCCACGCGGTTCTCGTATGACGTGATTTTCATGGATGTCCAGATGCCGGTCGTCGATGGCCTCGAGGCCACACGTCGCATCCGCCGCCTGCATTCCGATGCGGCGAACACCCGCATTATCGCCATGACCGCAAATGCCATGGACGGCGATCGCGAGGCTTGCCTCGAATCGGGGATGAACGACTTCGTGTCCAAACCGATTGTGCCTGCCGCCCTGCGCGCCGCGCTGGAGAGCGCGCGCGCCATCGGGTAAGTTGCAGGATGATGCGCTCCGTCACCCTCGCCGCCGCCTTGCTCCTCGCATGGGGCACCGCAGACGCACAAAACGCCGTCGCGAAAGCCGTGACCAAGGCCGCCCCCTCGGCTGAGCCGCAACAATCAGTGACGAAAACCGCCGCGCCCGCCGAGCCGACGATGGGGAGCTATCAGTCCACGCGCATCAACGGAAAGCCGCTCCCGGTGACCGACCTCGCCAGCGACGACGAGGGCGTGCAGTACGTCATCGAGTTCGATGAACTCATTTTGAGTCTTCGCCCGGGACGCGAGTTTCGCGCGGCGCTTCGATATCGCCAAACGCTGGCTGCCAAGGGCGACAAGCTGGGGCGAGCGCCCGTGCAGAAGATGACGGTGTACGGCACGTGGACGACGGCGGGCAACGCCCTGCGCTTTGTACCGGATCCGAAGCGTGGGGGCCAGGGACTCCAAATGCTCGATGGCACGTTTGGCGCCAACAGCATCTCCGTGCCATTTGATTATCGCAACGGGTCCGTGCGGCGACGGGCGAACGTGGTCCTGGCGTACAACCCGAACATTTTTTAAGCACGCGCCGCCTGCGTAGACATCGACGCAGAGACTGTCCGCCGTGTTCGCCGGGGTACGACGTTGGATCGCGCTGCTACGTCAGCGGCTCGGCATGCCGCAGCACCCACCGCGCCGGCGTCCCGCACACCGTGCACGCGGCGTGCCCGTCGCCATACAACACCATCTCGGCCTGGCTGTCGCACGCTGGGCACAGGGTAATAACGGATTTCATGCCGTCGAGCGGCAGTCCGTTGCGAATGAGCCGCGAGACCATGGCATCCGGCTCAACCTTGCCGAGTGGGCATCGGCCGCCGGTGCATTGCTCCCCCACGTCGAGGCAAATAACCTCGGCGTCGTGCATGTTCGGCGGACCATCAAGGGCGTGCGGGGCCGTGACCATTATGCGCACGGGCCGCGCGCAGGCATCGCAGTGCAGTTGGTGGGAACTCATCTCTCCCTCCGTGCTGGCACGGCGCGCACCGCGCGGCGTGCCAGCGGTCAGAATCACATCAGGTCAGCGGAATCACATCCACGTCGAGTGCGTGACGGCGTGCAATGCTCAGCGCCGCGCCACGGGACAACCCGAACACACTGGTCGAAGCCGCGTCGGCATCCATCGCTCGGCTCGCTAAGACCGTCGTGCTGTGATAGATGGTGCGACGCGGCGCGGCGGTTTCTGGGTCCATCAAATGATGGTAGCGCACACCGTGCCAGCGGAAGAACCGTTCGTAGTCACCCGACGTGGCCACGGCGCGATCGCGAACCTCGAGCGTCTGCACCACCGCGCGCACATCGTGCGGATCACGAATGCCAACCGTCCACGGGCCACCTTCCGGCGAGCCACCGAGCGCGTAGAGATCGCCACCGACCGTGATGATTGCGTGTTCAATCTTGAGGTCGCGCAATACCTGCGTGGCGCGGTCGATGCCGTAGCCCTTCGCAACAGCGCCGAGGTCGAGATGTAGGTCGCTGGACGCAAACCGGATGGCCGGAACACCGCGCAGCGTCGAAACATCGACCTGGCGCCAGAACCCACGCTGCGCGAGCGGACGCACCGCATCGGCAGCCGGTGGCGCATTGCGATTGACGACATCCCACAACTCGCTCACGGCGCCGACCGCGGGGTCAAATCGACCGTTGCTCGCCTCCGACCATGCGAGCGCGGTACGCACCACTTCCGCGGTCTCTGCCGACACCGTCACCGCCTCGCGGGCGGCGCCGAGGTTGGCGCGACCAACATCGGAGGTCGCAATAAAACGCGACATCATCCGCTCCACGCGCTGCAACTCCGCAATGGCCGCATCAATCGCCGCCTCCGCGTAGCGCTCGTCGTGATGCGCCACCTGCAGCTCGGCGATCGTGCCCATTAGGGGGAAGGAGCGCCGAGCAAGTGTGGTCCGGCGCAACACGGCGGCCGGCAACGTCAGCGCAGCGAACAATCCAACACCGAGGGTGAGAAACTCACGGCGGCTGTTGGTGCGGCCGACAAAAGGATCAATGCGCATGGTGGTCTCCATCTTCTTCGTTACGACCGCAGCTACCGGTGCATCCGGCGCAATGGCCCGTGCAGCCGCGATGCGGCAGCAACCCGTAGAGAACAAACAGCAACGCGGTGATGAACACCGCCAAAAAGATCTGCATTAGTCGGCACTCCCCATTCCGGCAAAACCCATGAAGGCCATCGAGAGGCACGACGCAATCACGAGCACGAGGCCCATGCGGCGCGCGACCACCGGCGGGTCGGTGAGTTCGGTGCGCTCGCGGATCGAAGCCATGAGCGAGAGCGCTAGCGTCAATCCAAAGCCGGCGCCGAGGGCGAATACGAGCGCCTCAACGAGCGTGTAGTTGCGGCTCGTCTGGAAAAGCGCGAGCCCAAGAATCGCGCAGTTGGTGGTGATCAGGGGCAGGTAGATGCCCAGCTGCCGAAACAGAATGGGCAGATACTTCTTCACCGCCATTTCGACGATCTGCACCGCGCTCGCAATCACCACGATGAACGCGATGGTGCGCAGGAACGGCGTACGCTGCAACACGTAGCTATTGAGGAACCACGCACTGAGTGCGGTGAGCAACAGCACGAAGGTGTTGGCCAGTCCGAGTCGCCAGGCGGTTTCCACTTTACCGGTCACGCCAAAGAACGAACAGAGCCCGAGGAACATCACGAGCGTGAAATTGTTCACGAGCAACGTCGAGACAAAAATCCAGCTGAGGTGTCCCATCAGGCGCTCCGCGCGGCGAGGGTGTGCTTCTTGCGCCACTCGATCACGTACGCGACGGTGAGGCAGGCGATGCCCAGGGTGAGGAATCCACCCGGAGGCATCATCAGGAAGACCCACGGCTCAAACCGCGGCCCAAAGAGCGGCATGCCGAGGATCGTCCCGCGCCCAAGAATCTCGCGGAACGAGGCGAGCGCGGAGAGCGACACGGTAAAGCCCAATCCCATACCGAGTCCGTCGGCCACCGCGCGCAGCGGCTTGACCTTAGCGGCAAAGGCTTCGGCGCGTCCAAGCAAGAGACAGTTGGCCACAATGAGCGGAATGAACGGACCGAGCGCCTTGCTGATATCGGGGAAACTCGCCGCCAGCAACATGTCGGCGAGTGTCACGAAGGTGGCGATGATCAGAATGTATGAGGTAATACGCACCTCATGCGCGATGTACTTTCGGAACAGCGACACGAAGAGCCCCGAGCCCACAAGCACGAACGTCGTGGCCACACCCATCGCAAAGCCGTTCGCGAGGATGTTCGTGACCGCCATCGTGGGGCACATGCCGAGGAACTGGACGAGCACCGGATTTTCCTTTCCGATGCCACGCCAGACATCCTGAAAGAGCGTCGCCGGCGGCGGCGCTCCGGGGTCGAAGGCCGGCGCGTCGTTTTTCGGCGCGGCGGGGGTGGCGACGGCGGTCACGGGGTTCCTCCCTTGTCGTAGCGCTGCATCAGGTCCTGCCAGCGCGCCACGGTGGCATTCACCAGCTTGATAACCGCGCGTGACGAAATCGTCGCGCCGGTGATGGTCTGCACTTGGTTCGGCGGCGATCCCGCGCGCCCCTTCACCCCCACGACCGGCGCAATGCGCGTCACGAACTGCGCCATAAACGACGGGTCGTTTTCGATTTTGTCGCCGAGGCCGGGGGTTTCTTTTTGGTCGAGCACCTTGATGCCGATAAGGGTGCCGGTGGCCGGGTCGAAGCCGATCATCAGTTGCATAATCTCTTGGAAGCCCGGGCCCTCACCAACCACAGCAATCCCCATGCGCTTGCCCGACGAATCCTGACCGACGTATGCCTTTTGATATTCCTGCGGATCGGCGCCCTCGGGGAGCTTGGCAGTCAGTGCGTTTTTCACGACGTACAGCGTGTCCCACTTGGCGGGGGCCTTGAGCACTTCGCGCACGGCCCCGTTTACTTTGGCCGCGGCCGCCTTTTGAATGGCGGGAAGCGTGGCGCGATACACCGCGACCACCAGCAAGCCTGCGGCAGCGCCTGCAACGAATAACGTTGCGAGCAGTTTCCACGCTGGCGTCATCTTGCCCTGCACTGGTGGCGCGCCGCCACCGCCGTGAACGTGCACGTGGTCGGTCATTGGGCGATCCTCGTTGCCGAACCAAAGACCGCCGGCTGCGTCGCACGATTGATGAACGGCGTCAGCGCGTTCATAAAGAGAATGGCGTACATCACCCCTTCGGGGAGTCCACCCCACACGCGAATCAGCACCACCAGCACGCCAATGCCGAAGCCGAACACCCACTTGCCTTTATTCGTGACCGGCGAGGTGACCATGTCGGTGGCCATATACACGGCGCCAAGCATCAAGCCGCCGGAGAAGAGCATAAAGAATGCGTCCGGCTTTTTTGCGTCCACGAGGTGCAACACGGTACTCAGCGCCGCCACCGTGAGCAGAATGCTCGCGGGAATGCGCCAGTTGAGATACTGGCGCAACGCGAGGTACAATCCGCCCGCAAGAATCACGAGCGCGGCGGTCTCTCCAACCGAGCCGCCGGTGTTGCCCATAATGAGCGGCATCAACGCGGTTCCCGTTCCCTCGAACTTCAGCAATCCGAGCGGCGTGGCCGAGGTGACCGCATTCGTCACGGGATGCAGAAACGGAAGCGCAAAGAGATCGCCCTTAAGCTCCATGAAGGAACCACCAACGGTGGGCCACGTCGTGATCGCCACCGGGAACGCGGCCTGCAAAAATGCGCGCCCCACCAACGCCGGGTTGAACACATTCTGACCGAGGCCGCCCCACACGGTCTTGCCAAAGGCAATCGCGAACGCACCGCCAATCGCCACCATCCAGAGCGGCATTCCCGCGGGAAGGGTGAGCCCCAGGAGCAATCCGGTAATCATCGCGGAGCCGTCGGCGAGCGTGCCGCCCTTGCCCATCGCGCGCTCGGTGAGCAGCGCGGCGATTGTCGAGGTGACAATCACCAACAGCGCGCTCAGCCCAAAGAACCACGCGCTCGACACAATCACCGGCGCGAGACTGAACACCACGTGCCACATGATCTTCGGCGTGCTGTCCGCCGACTTTACGTGCGGCGACGCCGTGACAATCAGCTTTGAAGGAGTCGCGAGACTCATGAGGTTCCCGCCTGCGCGCGCCGGAGCGCCGCTTTGCTCGCCTGAAACAGATGCGCGAGCGGAATGTTCGAAGGACACACATAGGCGCACGATCCACAGAGCATGCAGTCCGCGAGATGCGCTTCTGTCATTTCGTCGTGGCGCCCCACTCGCGCGAGGTCGCCAAGGTGCGACGGATTCAGGAACACCGGACAGGCATCGAGGCACCGTCCGCAATGAATGCAGGGATAAATCGTCGCGCTACGCGTTTCGTGGGCGGCGAGAATCACCACGCCCGTCGTTCCCTTCACCACCGGCGCGTCAAGATTCGCCTGCGCCACGCCCATCATTGGCCCGCCGAGAATCACTTCGGCGGCATCGGGGGTCACCCCGCCGCAGTACGCAATGAGATCGCGCAGTTTCGTACCCACGGGCACAATCAGATTGGCCGGCTTCGTGAGGCCATGCCCCGTGACCGTAACAATGCGCTCAATCAGCGGCAGTCCCGTCTCAAACACTTCGGCGATGGCCGCCACCGATCCTACATTCTGCACTACGACGCCCACGGTCACCGGCAACTTGCCCGACGGTACTTCAACGCCCGTCACCGCCTGAATGAGCATCTTCTCGGCGCCCTGCGGATACTTTACCGTGAGCGGAAGAATGGTGACATCCAGATCCTTCGGCACCGCGCGGCGCATCGCCTCAATGGCATCGGGTTTGTTCTTCTCGATGCCCACCACGCACTTCGTCACTCCCATCGCGTGCATCATCACGCGAATGCCGAACAGCACGCGGTCGGGATACTCGGCCATCGTGCGGTGATCGGAGGTGAGATACGGCTCGCACTCCGCGCCGTTGATAATCAGCGTATGCACCGCATACTCTTTGGGCGGCGCGAGCTTGACGTGCGTCGGGAATGCCGCGCCGCCGAGTCCGACGACACCGGCGTTCTGCACGGCGGCAACCACCTGCTCCGTAGTGAGCCCTTCCCATTTGGGCACCAGACGCGGACGCGGCAACTGTGGCGCGTACTTGTCCACGGCAATGCGCACCGCTTCGGCGTAGCTGCCGTCGGGATGCGGCCAGAACTCAATGGCGGTCACCGTGCCGGAGGCCGACGCATGAATCGGCACCGATACAAAGCCATCGGCGGTGGCAATGGTATCTCCACGCTCGACATAATCGCCGACCTTCACACACAGTTTGGCTGGCTTGCCCGCATGCTGACGCAGCGGCAACACCAGTTCGTCCGGATACGGCATCCGTCGGATCGGAAGCGCTCGTGTGAGCTCCTTCTCCTCCGGCGGATGCACCCCGTGACGGAAATCAAACGCAAGTCGCATCATCGGCTCAGTTGAACGGCTCGGCGCGCTTCACCCACTTCTCCAGGTCTTTCTCCTTCGGATTGAGCGGCGTCCCTGGGTGGATGATCGAGACCGGGCACCGTTCCGCCGCGGTCACCAGTTGCTGATAGGTGCCGGCCGAGGCGTCCTTGATGTACGCCTGCTTGTCGGCATTATAGGAGAACATCTTCTTGTTCAGGTTGGTGCACTCATTGCACGTGGTGCAGCGTGACGAGTCGATCCACGCTTCCATTGTGATGTCGTCGGTGTCGTCTGATGCCGTAGCGGCACCCGCCACTGCGGCGTCTGGTGCCTTGGCTGGCACCGTCGCAACGGCTGGTGCGGCCGCTACCGGCGCCGCTGGCGGCGCGGGTACCGCGACAGCGGCGACCGCTCCGTTGCCAGCCACCGCTGCCGGCGCACTCGTCGCAAAGCCCGGCGAAACCGCCGGCAAGGACGCGAGCAGATCGGCAATCGCCGCCGAACCACCGGAGTTCTTGAGCAGCCCTTCCGCGAGACGCCGCGCGATCTGCGCCGGATAACTCGCCTTGAGCTCCACAATCTGCCGTTCGAAATCGGCACGCATCGCCGCTTCGCGAACGCGATACTCCGCGTCCACTTCCGACGCGACCATCGCGTGCACCGCGCCAGACACTTCGAGCCCCGCCAGCTGGCGCAGCTGCGACCAGAACTGGAGACGCTCCTCAGCGAGTACCGCGATCTCCGTGGTCACGCGCAGCCGGCGCAACTTGCGGTCAGCAGTCGTGGCCCAGATAAACGGCGTCAGTTCCCGACGCTCGTCGTGCGGCTTGAGCAGATACTCGTGGAACGGCACCATCGTGTCGTCCCACTTGGCCGCCGGAACTTCCTTGAAGTGCTGTTTGAACCGTGCCTCGGTGGCCGCCCAATCGGCGATGGTGAGCGGCAGCTCCATCAGCTGTTCCGCGCCCGCGTCGTCTACGTACCGCAGTTCATACGACGGCCACGGCGTGTCGAGCGAGGGATTCCCCTCGAGCGTGAGGCAATCGGCGATGTTCGAGCCACCGTCTGGATCGTACGTGAGGAATGGGAAAGCGCGGCTCTCGAGCGCCAGTCGCGACGCGTGCTGCGACCAATCGTCCGCGAGCCCATGTTCCACTGGGCAGGGCGTGTACACGTTGATGAGCACGGGACGCCGTTTCTTAAGTCCCTTCAGCACGCCAGCAATGAGATGCGACGCCGAGGCCTGCGACGACTGATGCACATACACACCACGGTGTGCAATGGCGATGTACGCGAGTTCTTTGCGCACTTCCTTCTTGCCGTGCTGCGCCTTGCCCCAGGCCGCCATATCCGACACTTGGCCGGTGTACCCCGAGGTGCAGGACTGACCGCCGGTGTTGGAATAGACTTGCGTGTCGAGCACGACCACGCGGAGCGGCTTCCCGCTCGCCAGCAAGCGCGAGAGATTCTGGAACCCGATATCGAGCATCGCACCGTCGCCACCCATCGAAACAATAGGCGGACAGAGCGCGAATTCGTCGTCCGTGAACTCGGACCACTCCAGGTGCGCGAGCTCTGGCTCGTGGGTGGCCGCGTCGTACGTGCCCGCGTGTAGCAGCGCCGCACGCCGCACGGCAATAAAGCCGTCCGCCATCTTCCGCATGTGCGCTTCGAACACGCCAATCGCAATACTCGGTGCGTCCTGGAAGAGGTGGTTGACCCAGGGGAACGGATACGGATTGTACGGATACGTGCTCCCCCACACCGAGCTACAGCCCGTACTGTTCGCCATGCCGAGGGCGGCGCGTCCTTTGCCGCTCGGCCCCTCGAGATAGCGCCACTTGAGGTCCTTGAGCTCCTTGACCGATGCCTGGAGCAACGCAATGCGTGCGTGGGCGTCGGAGGAAAGCGGCACCTTCACCGCACCACCGGTCCGCGCGGCCGCATCGAGGTCTGCGCCGGCACCAACCAGCGCACGTGCCTGATCTTCAAGGCCAGCAATGAGCGTGTCGATGTGCTTGAGCTGCGCATCCACGTGCGGCTGCATCCACGCATAAATCGATGACACAATCAAATGGACCGCAGTCTTCTCGCCGCACCCCATGCACGCGCCATCGCCACCGACCATGGAGCGGTAGGTGCCCTTCTTGAGCAAGAGCGACGAGAGCACACCGATGCCGTCGTCCACGCTGGAAACGTTGACGAAGCGATCGTCCGTGTCGGGGAGATGCGTCCACATCGCCCAGTTGCTGCGGAGCTGTGCCAGATTCGAATCGTCCTGCCGTGCGGTGGTGAGCGCACCATCGGGGCACGCCGTCACGCACAGGTTGCAACCTTTGCACGCTTCAGGATTGACGGTAATCGACAGCAATCCACCGTTGCCCTTGAACTTCGATTCCGGCGCATCAAAGAATGCCTTCGTCCGCGCCACCGGGAACGCCGCAATGAGTTGCTGCACGGCCGCAAACTCTGCGTCGGTTTCAGCACGACGCGTCGGCTCCCAGTTCATCTTGTCGGCCACGCCCACGTAGCCCTTAGCAAACGCCTCACTCACCGGTAGCGATGGCTCCTTGGCCAGCAGACGATGCGCTTCCTTTGCCCACGGCTTCACCACGGCGCGCATCCGCTCAAACGAACGGACCGTGCTCGCCTGGGTAAGCGCGGCATTGATTAAGTCCTCTTCGGTGTTGACGAGTCCCGGAATAGCGGCGTCCGGGCACTGCGTCCAACACTGCGCACAGCCCGTGCACTTCTCTGCGTGGAAGACGGGAATCTCAAGCCGCACACCGCTCATGTCGCGCACCGCACCGGTGGCGGCAGGGATCGCGCTGAAGGCGGCAAAGGGATCGGCAATCTGTTCTTGTCCCACCGCACACATCGAGCAGACCTGCTCCCAGAAACGTCCCGGATTGCCAGGGCCCTGCTCGGCATTGTCCGATGCCATCATCAACGGCTGATGCGCCACGGTCGCATTCACCGTCACGCCTTCGTCACCGCCAATCGGCACCACTTTGACTTCGTCGTAGCCACGGCGAATCACGCGCAGGTTGTCTTCGACAACCGTCGCGCCCTTGCCGCCGAACTTCTTTTGGAGCTGCGTGCGAATTCCTTCGAACAGCGCCGCTTCGGTTGCCTTTTCTTGGCTGAGCAGCGGCGACGTGGCGAAGAACGCCCCCATGAACGCCGCACCCTGCATACGATACCGCAGCTCAATATCAGACGCTTCCTCTCGCGCCACAGCAAAGGCGTCAATCGCGTACACCTTGATCTGTTTTTCACGGATCTTGGCGCGCGCGGCGGCCGGAAGTGTATTCCAATACTCCTCAGGCGACAGCTCCGTCTGCGCGACAAACACGCCACCCTCCGCAAGCCCGTCGAGCGGATCGCTGTGGCGGAACACGTTCGGGTCGGGCGAGAGCACCACCGTCACGTGCTTGAGCTCGCAGTTGAGTCGCACCGGCTCGTGCGCCAACACGGCATAGAACGTGGTGGGCTGTCCCTTCTTTTCCGAGCCGTACTTGGGATTGGCCTTGATATGGAGTCCAAACAATTCGAACGCCGTCATCGCGACGTTCTTCCCCATCGTGATGGCGCCCCATCCACCAACGGAGTGGATGCGCAGCGACGTGGCGCCGGCCGGGAGCAGATTCACCAGTCCGTCGCTGGCGAGCGAGAGTTCGCCGAGGTGCGGATAGCTCTCCGTGATTTGCTCCTGCCAGATCTGAAGCTTGGGCAGGCGCGTCTTTTCGCGAATGAACTCAATGCCGAGGTAGAACTGACGCCGCTGGTCAGCACCGGGCAGCATATTGAGCACCGCCGAGATGATGTCGCCCGGCTGGAGGTCGCGGCTGCCGAGGCCAAAGCACCCCGAGTAGAAATCGGGGATCTGGTCCGAAAGCAGCGACGCCACGAGATCGTACGGACGCGTCCCGTTGAGGGCTCGCCCATTTTCCGCGGCTTGGCTCATCGCGGCGCGAATCTCGCGCATCAGCGGCGGATCCACGGCCAACGGCTGATCGGTGCGCTCCAGCACGCAGACACCCTTCTTGCCCGCGAGGAGCCGCGTGATCACATCGGCCGGGAACGGGCGGAACATCGTGAGGTTGAGCACACCCACTTTGAGTCCGCGCGTCGCGCGCAGATGGTCGGCCACGGCCTCCGCATTCGACACAACCGAACCCTGCCCGACAATCACCCACTCCGCATCTGCAAGCAAGTACCCACTTGCACGCTTGTATTGACGCCCCGTGAAGGCGGCAAACTCGTCCATGGCGCGATCAGTCAGCGCCGCCACGTGGTCAAAGTAGAACGGCCGCTGCGCGGCCACACCCTGCGCGTAGCTCTCTTGGTTCTGCACCACGCCGAGCATCGCCGGATAATCAACGTCGAACATTTCGGGAATGCGGCGGCGCTTGGGGCCAAACACCATCTGCTGCGCGGGCGTCGGCGCGTCAATCAAGTCCGACGGGTCGCCGAGGTAGCGCTTGATGAGGTCCAGCTCGGGCATCATCGCCGTTTCAATCACGTGGCTCGTGAGGAACCCGTCCTGCGCGCAGATGCCCGGGTTGAGCGACAACTCGGCAATGCGGTGCGAGATCAAGTTGAGATCGGCAACTTCCTGCACATCCTTCGCAAACAGCTGAAAGAAGCCGGTGTCGTCCACCGCGTGATAATCATCGTGCCCCGCGTGCACATTGAGCGCGTGCTTGGTGATGGCCCGTGCCGCCACATTGAGCACATAAGTGAGGCGCTTGCCCACGGCCGCGTACAGCGACTCGTGCATGTAAGCGATTCCCTGCCCGCTCGAGAAGTTCGTAGCGCGCAAGCCCGACATGCTCATACCGGCCGTCACGGCCGCCGCCGCATGCTCGCCTTCCGGCTCAAAGAACAGGAGCCGGCGACCGTTAACGTTCACCTTGCCTTCGGCGACCGCGGCGGCCCAGCCCTCGCCCATCTGCGTGCTCGGTGTGATCGGATAGGCGCCAGCGGCTTCGCCAGCGGCCGTCTCCATCGCGACAACGGCGGCACTGCCGTCGAGCGCTTCGAGCGTGCCGGGGAACTCAGGAGCCGGCACCACAGGCGCCGGCGAGGATTTCGTTTCACCAAAGAGTTTCATCTGTTGCTCCGTTGCATCACCGGCACGCCCGCGAATTGCGCTCCGTTCAGCCACGCGATGGCGCCCGTGGGGCACCGCGTTGCGGCGTTCGGCGCTTCGAGCGCGATTTTGTCGTAGTTGACCACTGCCACACCGCTCGCGACGCTGATCAATCCGTCCGCGGCGTCCATGACGCACTTGCCGCACGTGGTGCAGGCGGCCTTGCACTGATCGAGCGCGTCATCACCCAGCACCAGATTCTTGCACTGCACCAAGAGATGTCCGTCGAGCGGCAGAATCGTGAACAGCCCTTTGGGGCAAGCTTCCACGCAGTCGCCGCACGCGGTGCACAGCGCCACGTCAACTTTGGGCAGTCCAGCGGCCGTCATCTGAATGGCACCGAAATCGCACGACACCTCGCAATCCGCGAGGCCGAGGCACCCCCAGGCGCATCCCTTGCCACCACCGGCAACCGACGCGGCCGCAGCACAGGTGGGCACGCCACGATACTCGGCCTGCTGAATGGCAACGTCGGTACCGCCAGCACAGAGCAGACGCGCCACGCGCTTCCGCTCTTCACCGGCGTCCACGCCGAGGTATGAGGCAATCGCGTCACGCGCCGATTCTCCCGACACCGTGCACTGCGACGGCGTCACCGCACCGCCCACCGCCTGCTCCGCGAATGCTCGGCAGCCCGGCAATCCGCAGGCGCCGCAGTTGGCATTGGGCAACATCGACGCCACCGCGTCAATGCGTGGATCTTCCCACACCCAGAGTTTGCGGTTCGCGAGCGCGATGAACACGCCAAAGACGAGTCCGACGCCACCCAAGATCATCACAGCCTGCAACATCATCGGATCGTCCCTCGCGCTGTCACGCGGTACCGCCGAGTCCACTTTGTGTCAGCAGCCAACTGGCAATACGGTCCGCCGCATCTGAGGCGCCCATCGCCGGAGCTGCATTCCCGCCAGCGTTCGGCACCGAGAACGGTGTCCGCGCGAGATCGGCGAGCTGTTTGAGTTCTTCGAGTTGTTGCCAAGTGCTCATCGCGCCGACGGCTTTCTTGGGCGCGTCGGGAATGAAGCTCACGGTGAGGCGCTGCCACGATTCGCGGCCAAGGGCCGGGTCGTGCACGAACGTCGCGGCACCGGCCGGCATCAACGCGGCAAAGGCAGGGCCGTCAAAGAGCGCCACGCGATCAAGACCTGAGGCATCCGTGGTTTGCAGCACGAACGTGCCTGGGGTGATGAGCCGAGCAAGAGGCGCGGGAGCGCAGTCGCCACTCACCACCAGCACGAGTTTCACATGCCCGTCAGCAAAGGATGCGAGGTCGGTGGCCCGCACGGACACACCGGCCACACGCACGACGAGTGGCGGCGCAGCACGACGCTCACTGCGATTCCATCCGCCGAACTGCAGCGGATCGAGCATCGACGCGTGGTCGGCCTCTACATAGCGGCCGCCGCGCACGAGGTCGGTAACGATGATCGCGCCAAACGCCCACCCAATCATCGCCAGCGCCGACTCCACTACGGCGCTGATCTTGGCCCCGCTCGTGACTTCGGCCAAAAAGAGATTGTCACCGCGTTCCGTCATTTGCCTGAGGACATCCACCGCACGACGGAGCGCCGCGAGCGACGGCTCATCCGCCGTGCGCGTGCCCACGTGGAGCGCGGCGAAACGCGTGGCATCGATATGCGACGCGCCAAACACGCCGAGCGCAGCCGACGCGCGCTTCACACGCGCGGGTTCGTCGGCCATCTGCTGTTCGAGAAATGCATCGGCCTGTCGTAGTGCCCCTTCCATCAGAGCACGGAACTCGGCAATCGGACGATCGAGCGCGGTGAGCGCCTGTTGGACCCTCGAATCAGACTGCATAGCGATCAAGCTCCGCATCGAGCAGGTGAATGCGTTCATCCGCGGTGCGCGGCGGGACACGACGCAAATCTTCGTAGCGCGGCCGCGAAGGATCGGAAAACAGCACGCCGAGATTCACATGTTCCGTGGACTCGGCTACGCGGCGCGCCGCTTCGAGGTCATGCGGATCGTGCGCCACTTGGTTCTTGTACACTTTCTCGAGTTCCGGCACCACCACACCATCGTCGTGGGCCAAGAGCGCGATGCGTGACGGATCCTGCACCGCCTTCATATAGACGGCGCTGGAATACACCGGGCAGCGCTGGAGAATCCGTACGAAACTGAGCCCACGGTGCCGGCGTGCCGCCCGCAGCGTCGCGTAGAGATGCGACGGAATCCACTCCGCCGTCTGGGCAACGAAACTGGCGTTCGTCACACCGAGCGCGGTGGAAAGCGGATTGAGCGAGGGAAGCCAGCTACCGTGCGGCTGGGTGTTGCTCGGATGGCCCTGCGGTGTGGTTGGCGAAGTTTGATTCTTCGTCAAACCATAAATGCCGTTGTCTAACAGCATTACAACGATGTCGAGGTTGTACCGCAGAGCGTGTATCCAATGGCCGGCGCCGATCGAGGTGCAATCGCCGTCGCCCATGACCACAAAAATGTCGAGATCGGGACGGGTGAGCTTGATGCCCGTCGCGATCGGAAGTGCACGGCCGTGAATGCCGTGAAAACCGTAGGTATTGAGATAGTGCGGAAACCGGCTCGAGCAGCCGATGCCCGACACGAACATCGTCCGCTCGGGCGGGAGTTGTTCGCTCGCGAGCAGGCGTTGCACGGCGGTGAGAATCGAGTGGTCGCCGCAACCGGGGCACCAGCGGGCGCGAGCGCCTTCGTAGTCGCCCATTTCGTATGCGTGTTCCTGTTCCTCAGGCTCGAGCACAGGTAACACGCCGCAGGTAATCGTCACTTGGCACCTCCCTTCGGCATCCGGTCTTTGATGGCGTCCACAATGGAGCCGGGGCGCAGCGGTTCGCCGGGCACGCGTGTCCAGCAGTCCACATCCACGAGCGTCGACGCGCGCAGCAGCCAAGCGAGCTGGCCGAGGCGGCGGTTCTCTTCGGTCACGTAGGGATCGCCGATTTCGTCACTGTAGTTCAGTTCCACGGTGACGACCTTCTTGAACTTCTGGAAGATCGGCTTGATGCCGGGCTCCATCGGCGAGAGGAAGCGCAGGTGCAGCGAACTCACCTTCAGCCCCTCCGCGCGCATACGATCCACCGCTTCTTCAATCGCGCCCTTGGTGCTTCCCCAGCCCACGACGAGCAGATCGCCCGTGGCGTCGCCGTACACGGGCGGCGGGGTGAGCAGCGACTGCAGCACGGCGAGCTTGCGGCTCCGCGCCGCTGAACTCCGCTGATGCACGCCGCTGCTGTACGCCACCTTGCTGCCTTCGTCGTGCGAGAGGGTCGTGAGCGTATGCATGCCGTTCGCTTGACCGGGCACGATGCGACGCGAAAGGCCCGTCTGCGGATCCCACTGAAACGCCTTGGTCCCAACAGGCACAGCGGAGAGATCCACCGGCTCCGCCTGCCAGTTGAGTTCTGGCGTCGGACGTTTGAACGGCGTCACGCCGGTCGCGAGGTTCGCATCGGTGAGCACCATCACCACCGTGCGGAACGCTTCGGCCAACCGACGCGCGGTGATCATCACATGAAAGCATTCTTCGATAGTCGCCGGCGCAATCACAATGTGCGGCGCATCGCCTGGCGACGCATAAAGCGCCGCGAGCAGATCGCTCTGTTCCACCTTCGTCGGCAATCCCGTACTGGGGCCACCGCGCTGCACGTCCACGAGCACCAGCGGAATCTCGGTCATCACCGCGAGCCCGAGGAACTCTGTCTTGAGGGCGAGTCCCGGGCCCGACGTCACCGTGAATGCCACTTTGCCTGAATACGAAGAACCGATGGCGACACCAGCCGCCGCGATTTCGTCTTCGGCCTGGTGCACAATCCCGCCGAACCTTTCGAACACCTCGCTCAGCAGGTGCGAGACCGACGTGGCCGGCGTGATCGGATACATCGCGCACATATCCATCCCCGAGGCGATAGCGCCGAGCGCAATGGCTTCGTTGCCGTTCATCACCACGAGCTTCTCATCCATCTTCTGCAGCGGCACATTGATGCGGACGTCAACATTTGTTTCCGCCCACTCATAGCCGGCTTCAAACAACTTGACGTTGCTGGTGTAGACCGCTTCGCTCTTCTTGCGGAAGGTGAAAGCGATCTGCTCTTTGATGCGTTCGCAGTCGCGGTCGTACACGCGGGCGAGCATCCCGAGCGCGAACATGTTCTTGCCCTTGCGGGGATTATCCACGAGCAACAGACACTCGGCTTCCATCGGCACCGGAATAATCCGGTAGTGGCGGGTGGAGAGCTCGACCATCGCGGCCTCCCACGCGGCGCGAATGTCGGCATCATCCGACGTCGCCCACTTGTCTTCGACGAGCAGGATGGCATCGTCGGCCAACGCATTCAGGCGATGGCGCGCGAGCAGCACCTGCTCATTGAAGGCGAGCGCAAGATTGGTCGCGTCGCCCCAGTTGGTGACAGGACCGGCTCCCACGCGCACGCGATAACCGCTCGCGCCTTCGGGAATACGCGGCGGCGGCTGGATTTCGGCGGGAATAATCTCCACCGTCCAGACGCCGTTCCCCATCTTGGCCGAGACGGCGCCAAAGATTTGGCCGCAACGCTGCGCGCCTTCACCGGAGTCGGAGACGATCTCGACGGTGTGCTCGCGCTTGGTGAGAATGGTTGGCGGGACGCCCTTGGCGCGCCCGGCAGGAGCTGCGATCGGTTCGGTCAACGTAGGCACTGCTCGCGTCCTCGCTCTTTCGGAGCGACGCGGACAATGTCAGCTGGGAGTGCTCTGGGACATTGCCCAACGCCATCTCGACACAGATGTTCGAGATTGGTGAACGCACGTACCCCGCCCTCAGGTACGCCCGTACGAAACCGTGCGGCAACGCACTCCAACCTCGACAACCGTAATTCCGGTTGTTGCGCATCTAATGTCTGTCGGGTGTTGGAGGCGGTCGTGCGCGGTTTTCCCTGACCAGATAGGTTAGGGGGATGAGAATCCACCTGTGCTTCGCCCGCCTGGCGCTTGCCGCCGCCCCCGCCCTTCTGGCCGCCCAGACCCCCGCCGACAGCCGTCTCGCGGCCGTCCGAACCCGCTTCTCAGGGGAGCGTGCCTATGAGACCGTCGCCTACCTCGACCGCTTTGTGCGGTGGCCGGGCAACGCTGGGTTCGATTCCAGCATCGCCCACGTGGCCCGCAAGCTGGCGGCGGCCGGTTACGTGGAGCAGTCAAAAGCGAAGGCAGGCGACCGGCTGACCTACCGTGTCGAGCGTTACCCGATGGCCGCCCCGGCCTGGGAACCGATTCATGCGGCGGTCTCGATTGTCGGCGCCGGCGGGGCCAAAACGCCGGTCTTTTCCTTTCCCGTCAACCGCAACATGTTGGCCACGAACTCCTTCTCCACCCCAGCGGGTGGAGTGGACGCGGATCTCGTACGGGTCGCGGACGTTTCCGCCGCCACGCTCGATGCGGCCAACGTACGCGGCAAAGTCGTACTGCTCGACGCCGCCGCGGGGCGCCGAGGGGGCCTCCAACAGCTGTTCACGGAGGCGGTAACAAAACGCGGAGCCGTGGGCGTGTTCGCCTACGCCTTGTCCGCCTATCTCCAGCCCGAAAAACACCGCACCTCCATTGTCTTTACCAGCATCCCATACGACTCCGTGGCCAAGGGGTGGGGGATGATGCTCTCCTTTGCCGCACGCGAACAACTGAATGCGGCGCTCGCTCGCGGCCCCGTGCGGTTGCACGTGGAAGCCGCGTCGCGTTTTGTCTGGCCAGCCACCGAGTTGACCGTTGTCGCAGAAATTCGCGGCAGTAAAGAGCCGGAAACGCGATTTGTATACAGTGCCCACGTGCAGGAACCGGGGGCGAACGACAACGCGAGCGGCGTGGGCGCGCTCGCCGAAGCCGCCCGCGTGGCGGCCGATCTCGTGAAGAGCGGCAAGGAAGACCCCAAGCGCACCCTCACCTTTCTGTGGGGCCAAGAAATTCGCAGCACCGACCGCTTCATCAAGCAGGACACCACCCGCGCCCGTGGCATTCGCTGGGGAATGAGCCTCGACATGGTCGGCGAGGATACCAAGAAAACCGGCGGCACCTTCCTCATTGAGAAGATGCCGGACCCCTCCGCCATCTGGACGCGCGGCGACGACAAGCACAGCGAGTGGGGCGGCTCCCCCATCAACGAGTCGCAGCTCAAACCGCACTATTTCAACGATTACGTGCTCCGTCGCGCGCTGGACGAAGCGGCAGGCAACGGCTGGGTCGTCAAGACCAATCCCTTCGAAGGAGGGAGCGACCACACCCCCTTCCTCACGGCCAACAAGCCCGGACTGCTCCTTTGGCACTTCACCGATGAGTTCTACCACACCGACGGCGATCGACTCGACAAAGTCTCTGCGGAAGAACTCCGTCACTCCGGCATCACCGCGCTCATGAGCGGTTTGCTTCTCACCTCCGCGGACGGTCCAACGGCGCGCGCGCTCGTCGGTGAACTGGAGCGCGCAGCCCTCGCGCGTGTAGAAGTGGAGCGTGTGATTTCTGCCGACTCCATTTCGCGCGGCGCCGACGTCGACAAAGAGCGCCACGTGCTCGAGGTGTGGGGCAGCTACTATCGCGGCGCGCTCGCCACCACCGAGGACATCGAAGTCGGAGGCGCAAGCGCCGAAACGCGTGCGGCGATTGCGGCGGCGCAGGCACGGGTGGCGGCGGCGGTCGCAACGGCTCGATCCAGACTCAAGCCGGAGTAAGGCGCGGGAGCGGTCTGTACCACCCCATCATGCGCGCCGGCCAGTACGCGGCGCGCATGACTGTTTAACGGCGATTAACCGCGAAACTCCTTCGGTACCAGCAGCGACTCAATCCCCTCGTACACCGCAATCAAGTGTCGCACATTCGACACGAAGTCGATTTTCGACACATCAATCTCGAGCACGGGACCGCGATACCACCCATTGGCCCGGACGTTCGCAATAAATGCGTCGTAGCGCGGATTCAGTGCCGTCACGAGTCGCAGCAACCCCTCGGGAATCTCGGCGGTCTCCGATTTTTCTTCGGCGCGCTGGCGGTCCCCAATATTGCGGAGCAGGTAATCCACGGGACTCTTGAGCAGCACTAAAAGTCCTGGGCGCACCAGCGAACGGAACTCGGTGTCAAGACGACCATCAATCACCTGCAACGCGTCGGCCGTGAGATAGGGCACGTCCATGTCGCGATGCAACACCTCACAGAACGCAAAGCGGTCGGCGAGCGGCGAGCCATCGATGCAGGTAGACGACTGCAAATGCGGTACCGCCTGCAACTGCATTTTGCGCAAATCGAGATAGGCGTGCTGAATGTCGAGCGCCGCCTGCTCCAGATGTGTCCGCGAGGCCCGTAATGCCGGGCTGTCAGACGCATCGCGCTGCTGATGGCCAATGAAGTCGTTGATGGCGCCGTAGTACCGCCCCAACGTTCGCTTGGCCGAATGCTTGGCCGTGGCGAGGAGCGGAAAGAGCGACGCGTTGTTGACCACGTGATCTTCGAACCCATCGTCCGGGAGTTCAAAGAGCGCGTTCATCCCCGTGTTGTACGCGAGGAGCTTCACGAGCGAGCTCTTCCCCGCCCCAATATTCCCCACGCAGGCAATCAGCGTTTGATGGCGCGAAAGGTACGTGAGCAACCGGCGCTCAACATTCGTGAGCCGGTTCGCAATCTCGTGCCGGCGGATCGTGAGATCTTCCTGCACCTCGAGCGTGATATTGCCGTCGCTCATGTGTTGAGCCGGCGCGCGGCGAGCATCCGACGCACCTTCTCCCGAATGGTGCCGGCCGCCACGTGCACATAGTCGGGATGGTCGTGCATGTCTATTTCGGCAGGCAGAATCACAATGTCACTGTCCGGTGGCACGATGGTGAGTTCCTGATATTTGCGCAACGTGCCGCGCCAGTTGGCGACGAGTGCTTCATAGCACTCGTGGATTTCGCGGAGATAATCCTTGGTGATCGTCTGCGCATAGGCATCACCAGCCGCGGCGCGCGCAGCGCGGCGCTTTTCGAGCAAGTCGGGCTCGGTGCGCAAATAGACCGTGAGGTCCGGCAGGCGAATGCGCTCGTGATGCAGCGTCTGATAAAACAGCGTGTTGTACAACTTGGCGTGCGCCGCCGGCATCTCACCGGCCTCAATCATACGCTTCACGAATACTTCGGGGCCGTCCAGAAAGGGACGATCCTCGAGGATCAACACACCCGTCTTTTGCTCGCGCGTCATCAGGTGGCGAATCTCGCGCTGTTGCAGCACGCGCATATGCAGAAACGCCGTTTCGGTGGGAAAAATATTCGCCACACGATCCTGATAAAAGAGCGCCAAGCATTCGTCGGTGAGCGATCCCTTCTCCACGCGCTCGGTGAACGAATACGTTTCGGCGCCGTCGAGCAGCCCTTGCAACTCGGAGCGGTAGGGCTCGCTCGCGAGCGCATTCATGAGCGTCGTCTTCCCAGAGAAGAGATTGCCCATGAGGCCAATGTGAAAATTATTCGCACTCACGACTTGCCGCTCTCCTTGGCCCACGAGTCGCGCAGGGTCACCGTGCGATTGAACACGAGGGCGCCCGGCTTGGAATCGGGATCGGAAATGAAGTAGCCCGTGCGCTCAAACTGATAGCGCGAGCCCACTGCGTCCGCACCCACACTCGGCTCCACCTTCGCGCCCTGCACGACGGTCAGCGAGTGGGGGTTCACCACCGAGGTAAAGTCCTGCCCTTCGGGCACATCTTCGGGATCGGCAATGGAGAACAGCTTGTCGTACAGCCGCAGTTCGCAGTCAATTGCGTGCGCCGCCGACACCCAATGGATGGTCCCCTGCACCTTGCGGCCATCGGGCGCATTGCCGCCATGCGTGGCCGGGTCGTACGTGCAGCGCAGCTCCACGACCTCGCCGGCGGCGTCCTTGATCACTTCGTGGCACGTGATGAAGTAGCCGTAGCGGAGGCGCACTTCGCGCCCCACGGAGAGCCGATAGAACTTCTTCGGCGGATCTTCCATGAAGTCGTCACGGTCCACGTACAGTTCGCGCGAGAACGGCACTTTGCGCGAGCCGGTGAGCGGCACGTCGTGCGGATAGTAGCTCGCGTCGAGCTCTTCCACCTGCCCTTCCGGGTAGTTGGTGAGCACCACCTTGAGCGGCTTCACCACGCAGAGCACGCGCGGCACGCGCATGTTGAGATCGTTGCGCACCGCATGTTCGTAGGTCGCGAGTTCCGTGCGCGCCGTCTTGCGCGCCACGCCAATCGATTCACAGAAGTCGCGAATCGCCTCGGGCGTCACGCCGCGACGACGAATGCCGGCAATCGTATGAAGGCGCGGATCGTCCCACCCCGTCACATGGCCGTCGTTCACGAGTTTCAAAAGCTTCCGCTTGCTCACCACCGTGTAGTCGAGCACGAGGCGTGCAAACTCCGTCTGCTCGGGCGGCTTTTCAAAGCCCGCTTCACGCACGAGCCAGTCGTAGATGTCCTTGTTGTCCTTGAACTCGAGCGTGCACAGCGAGTGCGTGATGCCTTCAATGGCATCGCTCAGGCCGTGCGCGTAGTCGTAGAGCGGGTAGATGCACCACGCATCGCCACGACGGTAATGGGTGGCATGCCGAATCCGAATGAGCAGCGGATCACGCATGATCATGTTGGGATGCGCGAGGTCGATCTTGGCGCGCAATACGTGCGCGCCGTCTGGAAACTCCCCCGCCTTCATGCGCGCGAGCAGATCGAGGTTTTCGTCTACCGTGCGGTCGCGGAACGTGCTGGGAGTGCCCGCCGACGTCACCGTTCCGCGGTGCTCGCGGATTTCTTCTTCGGTTTCGCTGTCTACATACGCCTTCCCCTTTTTGATGAGGAGAATGGCGAAGTCGTACAACTGCTCGAAGTAATCGCTGGCGTAGTACTCGGCGTCCCAGGTAAAGCCTAACCATTCCACGTCGCGCTTGATGGCCTCGACGTACTTGATGTCTTCGGTGAATGGATTGGTGTCGTCAAAGCGCAGGTGCACGCGGCCGCCGAACTCCTTGGCGACACCGAAGTTCAGGCAGATGGACTTGGCATGCCCGATATGCGGGTAGCCGTTGGGTTCCGGCGGAAAGCGCGTGCAGATGGTGCGGCCGAATTTTCCGGACGCCACATCTTCCGCGACCATTTCCCGCACAAAATCCCGGCGGGGCGTGTCCTGACTCACAAGCGTACCTGCGGTTGGGGTGGGGCGAGTGTTGAAAAATACACGGTTGCCAGCCGGTCTGAGAGGAGGCGGTCTCCCCTGCTAGCGCCTAACTGGGCTCGCCCGCTCTCCGAGTGGCCTGTGGGGCTACAGCCCCGGGCGCAGCTCCTGCACCCCACTCGTCCCCGGAACCGCCGGATCGCTGTCGCCCGGCCCCAGTGGCGGCCCCGTCCGTTGTTTGGCGCTCACGGCCTCGATGTGGATCGTCACAAATGACGTGGCGTCGATGTGCTTCTCTGGGATCACCCCGTAATCCACCCCTTCCTGCCGTCCTGGGAAGTAGCGGCTGATCATCTGGGCGAGGAGTTCGTGCTGGCGCTCGGGCGACGGCTGTTCCGCCGCGGCGCGGCCAAAGGCCACCGCACTGCGATAGTTGACCGAGTGATTGAGCCCGGTCTTGGAGTACACGAGACCGTCGGTGAGCGTGACTGTCACGCAGACCGAGGCTCCATCCTGCAGGGATCCCATAAGACGGCTGTTGTGCGCCCCGTGCAGATGCAGGAGCTCCGGCTCGCCTGCATCAAACGCATACGTCATCGGGATCACCACCGGCCCCTTGGCGTCGGCAATCCCAACATGAGCCACAATCCCTGCCGCGAGAATGGCCGCCGCAGCGTCCGGGACCGACCGTTCCTTGTGCTGCTTGATGAGCGCGCGATCCTCGTGAGTCATGGGCGAAAGATGCCCCGCGGACAAAAGCGCCACCAGAGCCGGCGCTGCCGCTTGCCGAGGAGCAGATCAGCCCCCATCGTTACCGCCCATGCGAGCCCGACATCTGCTGGCCCTCGTCGCCCTCGCGGGCGGCGCCTGCGCCAAGCCCGCCCAACTGCGTCACCCAGACCCCACGCGGCTTTCCGTGGCCGCGCCCGACAGTTTCACGGTGGACGTCCTGACGTCCAAAGGCACCTTCACCCTCACCGCGCATCGCGATTGGGCGCCACTGGGCGTGGACCGGCTGTATCACTTGGTGCGTGCCCGGTTTTACGATGGCAACCGATTCTTTCGCACGGTGGACAACTTCGTCACGCAATTCGGCCTGAACGGCGATACCGCAGTAACGGCGGCGTGGCGCGACCAGCGCATTGGGGACGACCCCGTCAAGCGGAGCAACGTGCGCGGTACTATCAGTTTTGCGAAAGGCGGAAAAGACTCGCGCACCACGCAGCTCTTTATCAGCTACAAAGACAACAGCCGACTCGACACGCTTGTGTTTGCCGTGATCGCGCAAGTGGTCGACGGCATGCCGGTCGTGGATTCCCTGTACAAAGGCTACGGCGAAGGCCCCCCGCGCGGCAAAGGCCCCTCGCAGGATCGCATTGTGAAGGAAGGCAATGCGTACCTGATCAAGGACTTCCCTTTGCTCGACTACATCATCACCGCCCGTATTGGACGGGAATGGAGACACCAATGAGTGCCCCGCACCACGCGTTGGCCGCCCGCCGCTGGCGCATCGCGATCGCGCTCACGATGGCTGTGGTCGTGCTGTATTTCGGATTCATTCTGTTGATTGCCTATCGCAAATCGCTGATGGGATCCATTGTCACGCCGGGGCTCTCGGTGGGGATTCTTTTTGGCGCCGCCGTGATCGTCGTGAGTTGGATGAGTACCTGGGTGTATGTCCGCTGGGCGAACCGAAGCTACGACCCGGCTCTGGCCGCGCTGAAAGCGGAGGGCAAGTGATACTCGCGCTGATGCAAGCCTCCGCCGCCGCGAGCGTATCGGCTGCCCAAGCGGCAGCTCCTGTCGCGAGCGCAGCCAGTGCGGCGCCGGCGAGCGCTATCGGCCAACCCAACACGGTCGCGATGGGATTCTTCTTTCTCTTCATCGCCATCACCCTCGCCATCACGTATTGGGCAGCACGACGCACCAGCACCACCGAGCACTTCTACGCCGCCGGGCGCAGTATCAGCGCGGCACAAAACGGATTTGCGCTCGCCGGCGACTACATGAGCGCGGCGAGCTTCTTAGGCATCGCCGGCCTCGTCTCCACGAGTGGCTTTGACGGGCTCGTCTATTCCACCGGCTGGCTGGTCGGTTGGCCAGTGGTGCTCTTCTTGGTGGCCGAACCGCTCCGCAATCTCGGGCGCTATACCTTCGCGGACGTTGTCGCCACGCGACTCAAGCACACTCCCGTGCGACTCGCCGCAGCGCTCGGCACGCTCTCGACCGTCATCTTCTATTTGATTGCGCAAATGGTCGGCGCGGGGTCGCTCATCAAACTGATGTTCGGCATTTCGTATGAAACCGCCGTCATCATTGTGGGCATCGCGATGATTTCCTACGTGCTGTTTGGCGGGATGATCGCCACGACGTGGGTCCAGATTGTGAAGGCCGCACTGCTTCTTGGCGGCGCGGCCGCACTCGCCTTTATGGTGCTGCTCCGCTTCCATATGAATCCGCTCGAGCTCTTTGCCGCCGCAAGCGATAAGTACGGCGCCGCCGTCCTCGCGCCGGGCAAGCTCGTCACGAACCCCATCGACACCATTTCACTTGGAATGGCGTTGATGTTTGGCACTGCGGGGTTGCCGCACATTCTGATGCGCTTCTATACGGTGCCCGACGCACGCGCCGCACGCACCTCCGTGTTCTACGCGACGGGGCTCATCGGCTTCTTCTATCTGCTCACGTTCATCCTAGGCTTTGGCGCGATGGTGCTCGTGGGCCCCGACGCCATCAAGGCCATCGATAAGGGCGGCAATATGGCCGCGCCGCTCCTCGCGGAGTTTTTGGGCGGCACGCCCTTCCTTGGATTTATTGCGGCGGTGGCGTTCGCTACGATTCTCGCCGTGGTGGCGGGCCTTACGCTCTCCGGCGCCGCGGCGCTGAGCCACGATTTGTGGACGAGCGTCGTGCGCGGCGGACATGCCAAGCCCGGCGAAGAGCTCCGCGTCGCACGCGGCGCAACCTTTGTGCTCGGCATTATTGCCGTGGTGCTCGGCATTACGTTCAAGGGGCAGAATGTCGCCTTCATGGTGAGCCTCGCCTTTGCGATTGCCGCGAGCGCCAACTTCCCAGCGCTCGTGCTCTCCATTTTCTGGCGCCGTTGCACCACGCAGGGCGCGGTGAGTTCGATGCTCTTTGGGACCGTCGCAACGCTCGTCCTGATTTATCTATCGCCCGTCATTCAGGTGGACATCCTCAAGCATGAGAGCGCCTGGTTTGCGCTCAAGAATCCGGCGGTCGTGACGATCCCAGGATCGTTCCTCATTGGCGTTGTCGTCTCACTCTTCACCACCGATCGATCGGCCGTGGCCGCTTATGATGGCGCTGTGCGCGACATGATCGACGGCGCCAACGCCCACTGATGCGCCGTTTGTCACCCCTCCCGCGCGTTAGGTGCGCACCGCAATGACTCAGGAATCCACCGCACGCACTGGCGGCGAACGGCTTGCCGATGCCTTGGTTCGGCACGGCGTCCAAACGCTGTTTACGCTCCCCGGCGGTCACATCTCGCCGATCTTCGTGAGTGCCAAGGCTCGCGGCATTCGCATCATCGACGTGCGTGACGAAGCCAACGCCGTGTTCGCCGCCGATGCCACCGCGCGACTCACCGGCAACATCGGTGTCGCCGTGGTCACGGCTGGCCCTGGGCTCACCAACACACTCACCCCACTGCGCAACGCGCTCATGGCGCGTTCTCCCGTGGTGCTCCTCTGCGGCGCCACCGCGACGGTGCTGCGCGGACGCGGCTCGTTGCAGGACATCGACCAGATCAGCGCCGTGCGCTCGCACGTGAAGTGGGCGGGCCAGGTGAACCGCGCGGAAGATCTCATTCCCATGTTCGCGCAGGCCGTTGAGATTGCCCGCACTGGGCCCACGGGGCCGGTTGCCCTTGAGTGCCCCGTTGACCTGCTCTACAACAGCACCCTCGTACGCGAGATGTACGGCGTGGCGCGGCCGCTCGCGGTAGGCGCGCCGCTCTCGCAGCGGCTGGAACGCTGGTACCTCGAACGCCATCTGCGCAAAACACTCGGCAACTCGCCGGTGCGTGACGACACCACCATGCCGTCCGCACCCAAGCGCACCAAGCCATCGCCGCGCGCCGTCGCACGGGCTCGTGCACTACTCGACGGTGCCAAGAAACCCGTGTTGCTCATTGGCAGTCAGGCGATGGAAGCCCCGCAAGAAGCCGCCGCACTCGCACAGGCCGTCACCGCGCTCGGCGTCCCGGTGTATCTCGCGGGCATGGCGCGTGGGTTGCTCGGCGCCACACACCCGCTCCAACTGCGCCAGCAACGCAAAGAAGCCTTACGCGAGGCAGACGTCGTGCTGCTCGCGGGCACGCCCATGGACTTCCGACTCGACTACGGCCGCCACTTTCGCCACGGCACGACCATCATCACGGCTAACAGCGATGCCTCCGAGTTGCAGCGCAACCGCCGCGCGACACTCGGCGTGCACGGCGACGCCGATCTTTTTGTGCGCGCGCTCGCCACGTCAGCACCGCGCGCGGACTGGAGCGCTTGGCTCGATATCTTGCACGGACGCGACGCCGCACGCGAAGCGGAAATCGACACGCGCGCAGCGGCCGTGGTCACGCCAATCAACCCGCTCGCACTTTGCAAAGCCATTGACGGACTCCTGAGCGACGACAGCATGATCGTCGCCGACGGCGGCGATTTTGTCGCCACGGCAGCCTACACGCTGCGCCCGCGCGCGCCCCTTTCTTGGCTCGACCCCGGCGTCTTCGGCACACTCGGCGTCGGCGCCGGCTTTGCGATTGGCGCGAAGCTTCACCGCCCCTCCGCCGATGTATGGCTCATCTACGGCGACGGTGCGGCTGGCTTTAGCGTCATTGAGTTCGACACGATGGTGCGCCACGGTATTCCTGTGATTGCCGTCGTAGGCAACGACGGCGCCTGGGCGCAGATCATGCGCGACCAAGTGCCGATGCTCGGCGACGATGTGGCCACCGTACTCGGGCGCACCGCATTCCACGGCGTGGCCGATGCGCTCGGCGCCAAAGGATTCCTCCTCGACGATCCCGCTAAGATGGAGTCCACGCTGCGCGCCGCACGCGATACCGCTCGCGCCGGCACGCCGGTAATCGTCAATGCGCACATCGGGCTCACCGATTTCCGCAAAGGCTCTATTTCACTTTGAGCGCTGTGGCCGATCTGTCGATTGTCAATGTTGGTTACAAGTCCACCAACTTCTGGGTGGTGAGCGCTGGCCGTTCGCGTATAATTGTGGATCTCGGATGGCCCGGATCGTGGGGCACGATGCAGGCGGGTTTGGAACGCATGGATGTGCCGCTCAGGGAGCTCCGTTACGGTCTGGCGACGCACTACCACATGGATCACGCCGGACTCGCGCAAGAGTTCAAGGCGCACGGCGTGCCGCTGCTCGTGCTTGAGGAACAGGTGAGCGCGATCCCCGCCATGAAGCAGTGGATGAAGCCCACCGATCACTACAGCGAGATCACCGCGCACGACAACACGGTGATTCGCCTCGCCGAGAGCCGTTCGCTGCTCGCGACCATTGGACTACACGGCGAGATTGTGCACACCCCCGGTCACTCCGACGACAGCGTCTCCCTCTTGCTCGACAATGGCGCCGTCTTCACCGGCGATCTCACCCGTCCCGGATTGGGCGAGACTGAACAGAAAGCCGCACAGGTTGATGCGAGCTGGGCGCTGCTTCGGTCCAAGGGTGCAACGCGGGTGTATCCCGGCCACGGGCCGGTGTACCTGCTCGGCTAGGAGAGTTTCGGCCGGTCGTCCATCGGCACGAAGTGCATCAGGAACGTTCGCTCCTGCGGCGTCAGGCTCTCGAGCCCCGTGGCGTTGATTTTGTCGAGGATGCGATTGAGTTCATCGCGATTCACCTCGTGCGCCGCCTGCGGGTCCACCTTGCGCCAGTTCCCAATGCGCGCCTCTGCTTCACGCGGCGCCGACGCCACCGCGCGCCGAAACTGTGAGGAACCGCTCCGCCAATCGCGCCACTTTAAAAAGATGAACGCGCCCGCGTAGCCGCCGAGGTGGGCAAAGTCCGCAACGCCACCGGCCGAGCCCCCCAGACCGCTATAGAGCGCGAGACCCGTGGTGACGAGCACCAGAATGCGCGCCGGCACTGGAAGCACACCCCAGATATAGATCTTCTCGTGCGGCCAGAACCACGCGAAGGCGAGCATCACGCCAAAGACCGCCGCCGACGCTCCGAGAATGGCCGCATGCGGTGCGAGCACAAACGAAAGCAAGGCGCCAGAAATCAGACTCGCAAAGTAGAGCCACGCAAAACTGCGCGATCCCAACCGCGCCTCGACGCGCGGTCCAAAGAAATACAAGCCGAGCATGTTGAATAGGATGTGCCCGAAGCCCCCGTGCAAGAACGCATACGTAATGATCGTCCACGGCCGCACGAGTACGAGGGCCGGTACGAACACCAGCGCGTCCATTGCCGCAGGCACCGTGAGCTGCAAGAAATACCCAATCGCATTCGCGATGAGAAACCGCATCACCCACGGCGTCACGCGGACGCTCCCACCAACGGATGCGCGCGACCACGCGCATCCACCGGCCAGCTCCGCTCCACCCGATCACCCCGCACCCCATACATCACATCGTTGAGGTGCACCACAATGCACACGTGATTGGGCACGACTCGCACGAGATCGCCCACCTGCGGACGCCAGTCCGTGTGCGACAAATCGAGAATCCCGTGCTCTTCGTTCATGCGGCTCACGATGACGTCAGGCCGATCGAGTAACGACCCGTAGCCTTCGCCCTCCACGCCACGCATCGGTTCACGGCCGAGCGCTTTCGTTCCGGCGTCAATCACCGCCTGGTTCGGCACGCTCGTGCTCACCACCGTCGACAGCACCGTGAAGGCACAGTCCTCCCAGCCGCAACTTCCAATGGCGGCGGTGCCTCGGTCGTTGTAGACGTAGGTCCCGGGGCGGAACTCGGTGACACCGGTGATTTCGTGCGTGCGCCACACGGTCGGCGTCGACCCGCCACTCACCACCCCCGGAGCCACGCCGGCGCTATCGAGCGCCTGCGTCGCGCTGGCGAGTGCGGTGCGGAGCGCATCGAGCTTCGCATCCTGTCCACCGACCAGATCGCGAATGTGCCCGGGGTAGAACGCGATACCCGCATACTCGAGCGGCGCACTCGCCTGCACGAGTCGCGCGAGTGTGATGGCGTCGTCCCACGCGGTCACACCCACGCGGTGCATTCCAACATCGAGTTCCACGTAGACGCGCACGGTGCGGTCCGCCGCGCGAGCCGCGGCATGCAGTTCGTTCACGGCGCGCGCCGAATCGAGCGACACCATGAGACGCGTCTCCTGCGGGAGCGCCATGAGCTTGCCGAGCTTTGGTCCAATGGCGGGATACGCGAGCAGAATGTCGCGCGTGACCGCGCTCATCACCGCGGCCTCCGCCGGCGTGGCCACCGTCAGCCCAACCGCGCCGCTGGCAATCTGTGCCGCTCCAACGGTGGTGGATTTGTGCGTCTTGATATGCGGGCGCAATGCCAAACGATGCTGCGCCGCGTACGCGGCCATGCTCGAGACGTTGCGTTCAAAACGATCGAGATCCACCAGCGCGGCCGGGGTTTCAAGCGCCGCGAACGAACTGCCAGGCACGACGGTCATGTTACAGTCGAAAGAGATAAGAGGCCTTGAGGAAGAACGCGTCGCTGGTCCGCTTCAGATCGTGGAACCAGTACGCGGTGGGCTCGGTCATCTGCGACCCATAGCCGGCGTAAAACACCGTGCCCGGATTCGGTTTGTACGCAAAGAGGAAATCGCCGCGGAAACTGTTCACGGTATTGCTCGTGGTGCGCACCCAGCGCTGGCTTCCGGTGTCAAACATCAGGAGCGGATTGTTCGTGCGCGTGTCATCGCGCAGCGCGTCCGTAAAGGTGCTCACGTACTCGCCAATCAACCGCACAAACACTTCGCGGTTAATCTGATATTCCACCTTCAACCGCGGATCCAAAATACGTTCGACACGGCTGTTATCGCTCGGCCGGAAGAAATCCTGCATTTGATACGTGAAGCCAACGCGCAGCTGTTCACTGGCGCGCAGATCCACGCTCGCTTTGGCATAGTGAATTTCGACCGGCGCCCACTCCGGAAAGTTTTCATCCTGCCCCCACAGCCAGAGCGCGCTGAAGGTCAGGTTCTTGAGCTGGGGCGAGTTCACAGAGAGCACGAAGTCGCGGTTTGGCAGGCGAGCCGTCCCCGTGAACGCGAGCGTGTCACTGGCCCGCCCCGCGCGCGGCACCTCAATGCGGTACCGGCCGCTGTAGAACGCCGGATCGTACCCGAACACCTCGAGGAGCACCGACGCGCCCAACTGCCATCCGCCACGCAGTTGCTCGTGAAAATTGAAGTGCAGCTTTTTGTCGCGCGCGTCGCCGCTATGGAAGAAATTTCGATAGGCCCACGTGCCGTCGATGTTCATATCCATCGAGAACTGCTCAACCAACGCGTCCTTTTGACCAAACCAGGTGTAGCTCGGCGCCAGCTGCGCATGGACCTGCCCCACGCGCGAAATGAATCCGCTTTGCGTCGTGAACTGATCGCTGATCCCGCTGAAGAGCGAGTTGAAGCTCAAGGATCGCCCGCTGCGCCGCAGCCGCGTCTCCCAGAGCGGCGCATTGGTTTGCACGCCACCTTTCATCGTGGCGCTGCCCGCGGCCTGCAGCTGGAGCGTCCAGATTTTGTTCCAGACGATGCGACCATCGAGGTCGAGCACGCGATTCCAGTTCGCCCCGTCCATCCGGTCGGTGTACATCACCCCGACGCGCGACTGCGCACCGAGATCACGCTGAATACGCAGGATGTTAAACACGGGATTGTCGCGCCCGGTCGACGACGCTGATGTCGCATCCACCGCAGACAGGAGCGCCACATCCGTGCTGCCCACCTTGCCCGTCATCTTCGCCGCCGCCACCGGCTGCACCACACGGCGCGTGTAAATCAGGTTGCTCGGCACCGTGAATTGCTCAATGCCATCGAGAAAGAAGGGACGCTTCTCGGCAAAGAAAAGAGCCGCGCGCGGATCGAACGAGATTTGCCCCGCGTCCGCTTCGACCTGCGAAAAGTCGGGATTGACGGTGGCGTTGAGCGTGAGGTTGTTCGTCACGCCCCAGCGGACACTCCCACCCAGCTTGGGGCGCTCGCCGACATAGCTCCAGGCGTCCCCCCGGCTGGCCGGCGTCCCGCCGGTGCGTTGCGTGGCCTCCGGCGTGATGTCCACCACGAGCCCGCGCCGCAAATCGGTGAGCCCCGTGAGGGCGCCGCTCTGCCCAAGGAAACTCGCCGCCGCACGCAACGCCGGAGCCCAGCTGTATTCATACCCGCGGTACTGCGCCGTGCGCGTGATATTCAGCCCCCACGTTTGCACGTCGGCGCTCTGATACTTGAGACTCTTGAACGGAATGCGGATTTCGACTTCGTAGCCCCACTCCGTCACGCGGCCCTTCGACTGAAACACAAAATCCGGACTGAGGTCCGGCGCCTCTCGCGTCTGAACCGTGTTGCTCGTGAAGCTGCTGCCGCCGATGTTGCCGCGCTCCACTAGCATCCCGTCCGCTTGCACGCCGAGGGGGTTCACCGAGAACACCGCCGCCTGACGGCCGTCGTTGAACGTCCCCAGGAAAATCGAAATGTTGTCATCCTGCGAGATGTGGTCACGATCCGCGAGCGTCGCATGCACCTGCGCCGCCGGCTGAAAGGCGCGAATGCCAAAGTGAATGGCGGTCGCCGAATACCACACCAGCACATGCGTCGAGTCGGCCGCCGGCGCGCCGTCGGCGGGCGCATACTGCGAGAAACCGGTGAGTCGGGCCGCCTCGAGCCACACCGGCTCATCAAGGCGTCCATCCACGGTCACCAGTTGGTCTACCCGCGGCAACTTCACCTGCAACTGCCGCGCGATGCCACTATAGGTGGCTCCCGCAGGAGGGTCGAGCGACACGAGCGCCAGTGCGGCAAACAGAAGAGGCAGCATGAGCGGGAGAGGGGCCGAGAGTGGAGGAACCGCCTAGGAAGATGCGCGGGAACACACCTTCGCGCTATCTTCTGCGCGATGACAGAAACCATCAACTTCCCCACGGTGCCCGGCGCCGCCCCCCGGGTTGAGGATAAGAACGATCTGGGCTTCGGCTCGATCGTCGCCACCGATAGCCAAACGCGCCTCCTCAATAAGGACGGCACGTTCAACGTTCGACGGCGCGGTATCGGGTGGATTGAATCCCAAAGCTTCTACCACGTTGCCCTGACCCTCACCTGGCCCCGCTTCCTCTGGGCGTGTGTGTTCTGGTACCTCGGGCTCAACGTGCTCTTCGGCGCGGCCTTCTGGCTCTGCGGTCCAGCCGCGCTGGTCGGCAGTGGCGCGGCGGAAATGGGCGGCACGCTCTGGCGCGCCTTCTTCTTCTCCGTCGAAACCTTTGCGACCATCGGGTACGGTGAAATCAGTCCGGTGGGCGTCACGCCGCACTGGGTCATGGTCATCGAGAGTCTGGTGGCGCTCCTCAGCCAAGCGCTCATCACCGGCCTCCTGTTCGCTCGCTTCTCCCGCCCCACTGCCGCGATTGCGTTCAGTCACAAGCTCATCGTTGCGCCATTTCGCGGTGGCCGCGCGCTGATGTTCCGCATCGCCAACAAGCGCAGCAACCAACTCATCGACCTCGAAGCGCGCGTCACCGCGAGCTGGGTCGAGCGCGGCACCGCCGGCATTGGCCGCAAGTTCCAGCAACTCACCCTTGAGCGGCAGCGCGTCCTGTTCTTTCCGCTCGCGTGGACCGTCGTGCATCCGATTACCGAGGAGAGTCCGCTCTACGGCCTCTCGGACGCGGACCTGCGCGCCCGGAACTTCGAATTCCTGATCATCATTTCGGGCATCGACGAAACATTTTCGTCGCAGGTACACGCGCGCTCATCGTACAAGCCCGACGAAATCACCTGGGGCGCGAAGTTCCAGAACATCTTCAATCCGCCCGACGCCCAAGGGCATCTGTCCATCGACCTCAACCGGCTCGACGACGTTGACGCCGTCGAGCTTCCGGCTCGCTGACCGTCGAGGCTCCGATGCGCCGTTACGCCTCGTGCCCCGTGCGCGCCACGGCGTGCTTGGGATGGTGCCGCGCCTTCGCAGCAGCCGCGCGCTTCTTGAGCTCTGCCTTCGTGAGCGGGGCAAGAATGGTCCCGCGGCACTTCTTGGTACCGCAGCGGCAGCCGTAGAGCGTGTATTCATCTTCGTCGCTCTCGGTACCGTCGCGCGTGTAGGCGTAATCGTACGCAATTTCGTCGCCCTTGCGAATATCCTTGATCGCTTCAATGAACACGCGCGAACGCTCAATGAGCGCTTCGCAGTTGGCGTCGCAGGAGTGATTGAGGAACCGCGCGTCGTTGCCGTTCACGGCCGCGTCGATCACCGTCTGCCGCGTGACCGCAAACAGAAAAGTGTGATGCACACGCTTTGAGTGATCGTCGTAGCGGGCGTCAGCCACCGCATGCGACACGCGCTCGCCGAGGTACTCGATGACGCGTTCACCCTTTTTGATGTCGCGCGTCGCGAACCCGCCGCGCCCCGCGATCTTCGAGTGCTTCACCACGAACAGCTGTTCGCCGGTGGATTTCTTCGATTTCACTTTACGAGCCGCCATGCCACATCCAGGCCAAGGTACCAGTTTCGCAGTGGCGCGGGCTCAAGCACCCGCCCCTGCGACCCGTTGATCGTCACGGACGCGACGTACGGAGTATCCAGTAAGTTGTTCACCGCGACGAACGGATGGAACTGGGTCCCCCCAACTGCTCCCCGCCAGGCGACGCGCACATTCACCAATCCGCGCCCCCAAGCCGCCACCGGCAGCGTGTTGCGATCATCGCCAAAGAGCGCGCCCGCCGTGCTGTGGTCCGCATCGAGCGTCCAGCCGTCCCAGTGCGCCTGCAGCCCCGTCCGCACAAAGCGACGGGGCACCCCCGCCTCTCGTTTGCCGTCGAGCGTGTCAGTGCGCGCCCCATTCGGCACTCGATTATGCACAAACCGATAATCGCTCTCGGTCCACGCCACCGACGCCGTGAGCCAACGCGCCACGCGCGCCTCCGCGCCAATCTCTAGTCCGTCGCGTCGCGTGGCCCCAGCATTCCGAAAATAGGCGCGCCCATTTGTTTCGAGATATTGAATAATCGCATCGCTCACATTCGAGCGGAACAGCGACACGGAGTAAGTCACCACCCCGCCGAGCCCACCGCGCGCTCCGACTTCAATCGTGCGGGTGGTCTGCGGCCCAAGATCGGGATTAAATCCGCCCGCACCGTCGGCGCGCGAGTTGAGCTCAGTGGTAGTGGGCGTCTCGAACGCCGTCGCGTAGTTGGCATACGGCGCAAACGAGGGACCCCACGCCCACACAACGCCGGCGTGCCCACTCGCGGCGCGCATGGTGCGCGAACCACTGTTATCGCCGTTGCTGGAGCCAACCGCATCACGAAAAAAGTGATCGTGCACATCAAAGGCGAGTTGGTCGTAGCGACCGCCGGCACTCAGCGTGACATCACGCACCGGTGTCCACGTTGCCAACACAAAGGGACCGACCGACGCCACCACCTCACGCTGGTCGAGCAACAACGTGTCGGTCGGCGCCGTCCGGCGCCCCGCAGTCCCGCGCCAGTTGCGACGACGATCATCGGCGCGTTGCAGGTCCAAGCCGGCCGTGATCCGCGGCCCCGAGATCATCGCCGCCGTATTCGCCACATCCGAACCATCCGCGCGTCCACTCGCTGCACCATCCAGCGACCATGTGCCGTCGAGTCGGAGCCCTTCAATCCAGCGCCCCAGCGACCCCACCGTGCCAACATTCGCGGCGATCGTGCCCGACGGTGATGTCGCCAACGGATTATCCACCAACCGTCGCATCACATACGTCGTCGCCGACCAGGTGACGTTGTCGCCAGCGTGCTGCAGCCGCACCGAAAACTGCGTCTGCGACAAACTCCGCTGCGCCCCCCGCGCCATGTTGATCGCCGCCGCCGAGTCACGGTTCGCCGCGTATTCCGCCGCCGTGAGCGCACCGGGATTCAACGCGTCCGGCGTCGCCGCCGCATTCACACGGAGCTGCACGGTCGTGCGCGCATCGCGCGCCCAATCCGCAGCCGCCATGAGCTGGCGCGTGTCGGCGCGACTGTATTGCCGCGTGCCATCGGTGGTCGTGCGCGAGAGCGAGAACGCGCCAATCACATTATCCGCGCGCCCCGAGGTACGAAGTTGCACCTTGCGCATCCCGAACGCCCCGCCGCTCACCCGCGCGCTCTGCCCGAGCGCATCGGGCGCCGAGAGGTCGCTCGTAAAGGCAATCACCCCACCGGAGCCGTTGCCGTAGAGCGTGGACGCCGAGCCACGCAGCACTTCCACGCGCGACACGTCGGCGAGATCCACGTTGGTGAGCTGACTCTGCCCGTCCGGCGCCGACTGCGGCACGCCGTCGAGCAGCACCTTCACGCCGCGCAGTCCAAAGTTCGCACGCGCGCCCGCACCGCGAATGCTGAGCCGTTGATCGAGCGCGTAGTTATACCGATTGGCGATATACACGCCGGGAATCGCTGGCAATGCCTCATCAATACCAAGCGTGGCGCTCGCACCCACCACGCCGGATTTCTCAACCACGCCAACGGCCCACGGTGCACGGCTCGCCGACACCGGAGTGCGCGTCACCGTAATCACCGACCGTGCGAGCCGCTGCGCGTTCTCCGCGACTACCCGCGCCACGGAATCAGCGCGCGCCGCAGAATCAGACTTTGCAGCGGGCGGCGCCTGCGCGGCAGCGCGCGCCGGCAACACAAGGCACACCAGAGCGAGAAGGGTGACGCGTTTCATGGACTAACGGTACACGACCGGCGCGGCGGCCGCACACCTCCTCGGGCCTGTCGTATATTCGTCTCCATGCGCCCTCACGACCCGTCCCGCCTTGCCACCCACCGGCTCTCCCTCGACCACGTCGAGCGCGCCGCACGCACCATCAACCCGCTCTTCCTGCACTCGCCGCAGTTTGCATGCGAACCGCTGGGCGCCGCCCTCGGCGCACGCCTCTCGGTGAAAGTCGAAACGATGAATCCGATTCGCTGCTTCAAAGGGCGCGGCGCCGACTATCTCGTGGCCCAAGCGCGCCCCGGCGAACCGCTCTTGTGCGCCAGCGCCGGCAACTTCGGCCAGGCCATGGCCTTTGCCGCACGTGCGCGCGGTCACGCACTCACCGTGTACGCCTCCGTCAACGCGAACACACTCAAAATCGACCGTATGCGCGCCCTCGGCGCCACCGTCATTCTCGACGGAGAAGATTTTGACGCCGCCAAGCAGGCCGCACGCGCGGCCGCAGCGGCCAGTGGCGCGCGGTTTGTTGAAGATGGACTCGACCTCGAGACACTCGCCGGCGCCGGCACGATCGCCCTCGAATGGCTACAGGCCGCCGATGTGCCCGACGTCTTCTGCATTCCGCTCGGCAACGGCGCGCTCTTCAGTGGATTCGCACGCGTCGTAAAGGCGCTGCGCCCTGCCGCACGCATGATCGCGGTGCAAGCCGCTGGCGCACCAGCAATGATCGAGTCGTGGAAAGCGGGGCGACTCATCGAACATGATCGTATTGACACCATCGCCGACGGCATCGGCGTGCGCGTTCCAATAGCCCAGGCGCTGGACGATCTGCGCGATCTGATTGACGATGCCCTCCTCGTGAGCGAGCCGGCCATTCGACGCGCCATGCAACTCATTCATGAGCACACCGGTCTCGTCGCCGAACCGTCGGCCGCCGTTGGCGTGGCAGCACTCTTGGAACACTCGTCCCAACTTCACGATCAACACGTGGGCACGGTGCTCTGCGGCAGCAACGTCACCGCGCAGCAGTTGCGCGACTGGTTCTAAACAGGCTCGCGACGGTCCCCGAATCGACGAACCGATAAGCAGCCAGATTCGGTTATTCATGCAGCTAGCTGCCTTCTACCGCACCACTTGCGCTCAAACGGCTGAGAACTTATGCATTAGCTATGCATAATTCGGCATCAACTGCTACCGCCGAGCCCACGACGTTTCGGGCTCGCCCCGCGCTCGTGACCGAGCTCGCGCCCGTCGTACGGCGCGCGCAGCTCGTGGACGTGCTGCAGCTGGCGGCATTGGTGAATGGCTTTGCCGCCGACAAGCTCCTGCTCCCCCGCACCACCGAGCAGGTGGCCCTCGCGCTCGACAACTATGTAGTCGCCGTCGATGCCGGTGGACGCGTGCTCGCCTGCGCCTCGCTCGACGAATATTCGCCCTCGATCGCCGAGGTGGCGTCGGTGGCGGTCGATCGCGGCTTCCAGGGCTTTGGCCTCGGAACGCAGGTGGTGGCCGCCGCGGAACAGATCGCACGTCAGCGCGGCTTTGAGCAGGTCTTTGCCATGAGTCTCGCGGAACGCTTTTTCAGCTCAATGGGCTACGCGGTGGTGGCACTCGCCGACTACCCCGAAAAGCTCGCGCGCTACGAGAGCCTCGTGGCCGGCGGCGTCGCCATTGTCCCCAAGCGCTGCTTCGCCAAGACGATCGCGTAGTTGGTTCGCTGGCTCCGGTGCCTCGCGCACCGCACGCACCGCACGCACCGCACGCACCGCACGCACCGCACGCACCGCACGCACCGCACGCACCTCCCGCCCGCTGAGTCACGCGGGCCTGCGTTTCACTAGAATACGCGTATGACTATTTCCACCGTGAACCCCAACACGGGCGCGCTCGTGCGTGAGTTCGCCGCGCACTCGCCGGCCGATGTCAACCGCGCGCTCGACACCGCATACGCCGCAGCCGCCAGTTGGCGCCGCGAGCCCGTGGCGCGCCGCACGGCCGTGCTCACGCGCCTCGCCGAGTTACTCGACCGCGACCGCGAAGCCCTGGCCGCGCTCGCCACACTCGAGATGGGCAAAACGGTGCAGTCCGCTCGCGACGAAGTCGCCAAGTGCGCCGCCGCATGCCGCCACTACGCCACGCATGCGCCGGCGATGATCGCTCCTGAAACGCAGTCGCTCGACGGTGCGAGCGCCACACTCCACTACGACCCACTCGGCGTGCTACTCGCCGTGATGCCGTGGAATTTTCCGTTCTGGCAAGTGGTGCGCGCCGCTGCGCCGGCCCTCGCGGCCGGCAATGTGGTGCTCCTCAAGCACGCGTCGAACGTGCCCCAGTGCGCGCTGGCACTTGACGCGATCTTTGCGGAAGCTGGCGCACCAACGGGCGTGTTTCAAACGCTCCTCGTGGAATCCGCGCGCGTCGCCGCGTTGATCGCTGATGCGCGCGTAGCGTGCGTCACGATCACCGGGAGTGAGGCTGCGGGTCGCGATGTGGCCGCGCACGCCGGCCGTGCGCTCAAGAAAATTGTGCTCGAACTCGGCGGGAGCGATCCGTGCGTGGTCCTGGCCGACGCGGACCTGCCGGCCGCCGTTGCCGCGGCGATTCGCTCGCGCATGATCAACAACGGCCAGAGTTGCATCGCGGCCAAACGGTTCATTGTCGTGGACGCCGTGGCCGATGAGTTCGAACGCCGCATGGTTGAGGGCGTGCGTGCCCTCCGCGTGGGTGACCCCATGCTGCCCACCACCGACGTGGGCCCACTGGCCACGGAACAGATTCGCCATGAGGTGGCCGACCAAGTCGCGCGCGCGGTAGCGGGCGGCGCGCACCTCGCGTGCGGCGGCCACACGCCGGAGGGCGCGGGATGGTTTTATGCGCCGACCGTACTCATCCGCGTCCCCGACGATTCCCCGGCACTCACGGAGGAAATCTTTGGGCCCGTCGCGCCGATCGTGCGGGCGCGCAATGTGGACGACGCCATCGCGCGGGCCAACGCCACGCGCTTCGGGCTCGGCGCCAGCGTGTGGACCACGAGCGCGGCACTCGCCGAACGGGCGTCCAACGAGATAGACGCCGGCATGGTGTTCATCAACTCGATCGTGGCGAGCGATCCGCGCTTTCCGTTCGGTGGTGTAAAGGCGAGCGGCTACGGGCGCGAAGTAGGGGTGCTCGGCCTGCGCGAGTTTGTGAACATCAAGACCGTGCGCGGCTCAGCCAAAGGGTGAACGGCGAACGGCGAACGGCGAACGGTGCGCCGTGTGTCGCAGCTCACCTGTTCGAGCCGCTCCCATGTTCGAGCCGATAGACGCTAGTCGTCGTCCGGCTGACCGCCGCGCCCCATTAAAGTCTGGAAGGCGCGCGTCACACGCGTGCCGAACGGCACTTGCGATGCGTCATGCAAGACGTCGAGCGACACGCGTTGCCATTGCGCCTGCATATCGGCGGCGTCCGCGAAGCGCGCATCGGGATCGGCCGAGAGCCCGCGCGCGAGCCACGCGCCGATGGCGGGGTGGAACGGTGTGATGTCGAGCGTGCCCGCGAGTTGCTGCGCCAGAATCGCGCGGCCATCCGGCCCACCAAACGGCGCGCGCCCAGCCAGCGCGAAGTAGACAATCGCGGCCACCGCAAACAGATCGGCCCCCACACCCTGTTGCTCGCCGAGCAGCTGTTCCGGTGGTGCGAAGGCCGGCGTGCCGCTTGAACCGGCCCACTCTTCGCCCATTGCGTTGGCAATGCCGAAGTCGGCAATGCGCCACTCGTGATAGCGATCGATCAGAATATTTTCGGGCTTCAAGTCGCGGTGCAGAATTCCGGCTTCATGCGCGACCTTGAGGCCGTCGAGCACATGACTCACATGTGGCGCCACTTCCGCGAGTGGCCGCGCGCCGAGTCGGCGCACGAGGTCGGCCACGGAGCCTTCGTCCTGCAGCTCCATCGAATACCAGTGCACGTCGCCCTTCTGGTCCCAGTCGTACACGGGGACGATTGCCGGGTGCTGCAGGCGCGCCGCCATCTGTGCTTCGCGGCGAAAGCGCGCCACGGCCTCGTCACTGCGCGCGACCGTGGGGTGCAACATCTTGAGCGCCACTTCGCGCTGGAGCGTGAGGTCGCGCACCCGCCACACCGACCCGAACGTACCAGCGCCGAGCGAGGAGAGCACTTCGTAGTCGTCACCCGTGGCCCAGCGCAAACGATCTTCTTCGCTGACGGCGCGGAACTCGCCCGAAGCAATTTCGACACCACCCAAGCCGGGCGTTCCGCTGCCGGACATTTTCTCTACCGCGCGCAGCAACGATGCCACAGAGTAAAAACGATCGGCGGGGTTCACCGCGAGCGCGCGGTCCAGCAGTTCCGCCACATTGCTCGGGCAATCCGGGCACACCCAGCGCACCGGAGGAATCTCGGTGCGCGGCGGCAGTTCACCGGTCAGAATAAAGAAGCAGCTCGCGGCGAGTTGCCACTGATCGGATTCCGGCGTCGGCTTCCACTCGCCCATCCCCCACTCACTGGGTTGCGGCGTGGACACGGCGGCCGGCTGCGCGCCCGGCGGAATTTCTCCAGCCGGCAACGCCCACTGCCAACCCAGCATCCAGACGCGCCCGGTGGGCGTGACGTACAACGAATCCGGCCCAATCGCGCCATGCGTCTGGCCGGCGTCGTGCAAGTACGCGACCGCCGAACCCGACGCGCGCAACACGCGCAACATGTACTGCACGGTCTCGGTGCCGAGGCGGAGAATGCGGGTGCCGACCGTTTCGCCTGTCACCCAGCGGCGCAAATATCCGGGGCCACGACGGCTCCCTTGATGCTGCTGCCAGTAGTGATAGGTGGTGGGCACCGCCGGATGATTGTGGTGTCCGAGCGCGCGCGCCTCGGCAAACAACCACGGCTCATGGGCCGGATCTGGCGCGGTAATGAGCGCGAGCGAACGTCCGAGCGAGTCGACGATCTCCTGCGCATGCCGGGCGTTGGCGTAGTAGCCGCCTGCGCCCCATCGCCAACCGGGCGGGAGCTGCCACAACTCCAGATGCGGGGGAACGCCCGTCGTGCGCGTGCCGTGCGCGGGTTCAGCGCTGCTCATCACGCGTGAAATCTGTCAGACCGGCGCGGCGGATACTAGTGTGATGCGAACCGTCGTGCCGGTGCCAAGTTCACTGCTCAGGGTGATGGTGCCGCCCCATCCCTCAATGAGCCGACGGCTAATGGCGAGGCCAAGCCCACTGCCGCTGGTGCGGGTGGAAAAGTGCGGCTCGAACACGCGCGGCAGCACATCGGCCGGAATGCCGCCGCCGTTATCCACCACGCGAATCAAGACCGGACGGCCAGCATTGCCGCCCTCCACCATCACGCGCACCTGCTGCGCGTCAGCGAGTCGAGCGTTTTCCAGCAAGTTGAGCAACACTTCGCGCAGTTCCGTCGGTCGCGCGAGCGCAAAGACGGGGCTCTCGGCTCCGTCGAGTGTCCACGTCACCGCGCCCGCGCCGAGCTTCTCGAGCTCTACCACGTCGTGCGCGGAAAGGGCCACATCCACGGGCACCGACGCAGCCGCCTCGCTCGGCACGGTGCCATACTGACTGAAGGCGCGGGCGATTTCGTCGAGCCGGTCGATTTCGCTCAGCAGGCGCGCGACGTTCTGCTCGAGCACCTCGTCGAAGTTCACGCGAGGCTCGTGACGCGCGCGCAACAGATGCTGCACACCAAGCCGCATGGGCGTGAGCGGATTCTTGATTTCGTGCGCGACTTGCCTCGCCATCTCGCCCCACGCGAGCACGCGCTGCGCCTTGGCTTCTTGCGCGCGCCCAGCTTCGAGATCGTGCGCCATGCGCCGGAATGCACTAAACACCGGCGCGAACTCGGCGGGGGGGTCGCCCTCGAGCATCGGTTCGCGTTCCCCGGCGGCCAGCGCGAGTGCGCCCCGTTGTAACGCACCGATGGGACGCGAGAACTGACGCGCGGCGCGCCCCGACAGCCAGAGCGCCGCAACCGCGCCGAGCAGCATGGCAAACAAAAGGTAGATGCCGAGGTCGCGCCGACGGCGGTCCAGCGCCAAATCGTCGGTACGAGCCGGCGCCCCGAGTACCAAACGCACGGCGGCGTCTGGCGCTGCGCGGAAGCCAAAGCGCACGGGCGACAATCCGACATCCACTTCCGTGCTGACCGCCGATTCATCGCCTTCCGCGAGGGCACGCGCCGCATCCGCCGGCAACAACCGCCCCGCCGGCGACAGCGCGGCGAGCACCGGATCGCTCGTGCCAACCATCACGCCGTTGGCGAACAAAAAGAGCGGCGTCTCAAATCGAACCGCGAGTCCGGTCAGTGTGGTGGTATCACCGGTGGCAGCGGCCACACCACGGAGCGTTTCACGCACGAGCAAATCGCGCGACTGCTGATCGTCGGTACGTAGACGACCATAACTCCACGCCACAAACGCGGTCGCGGGCAGCACAAAGAACGCGAAGAGCACCACCGTCAGTTGCGCGCGGTAACTGCGGAGCCAATGTCGCCGGTTGATGCGCACCCAACGACCGAGTGCGCCGTCGGCAAGAATCAACAGCACCCACAGGGCGCCGAGGAGCAGCAGGTTGAAGCAGACGAGCAGCGATCCGCGCGTGACCAACACTTCGTACCCACGCATTTCGACCCGCGCATGCACGCGGGCAATGCGCCCACCCGTCACGGGGACGAACCAGTCGCCGTGCATTTCACTGCCGCGACGCGTCCATTTCTCCCCCAGACTAATGTAGCTCGTCGGGTTCGTTTCACTCAGGGAAAGTGAATAGGGCGGCTCGGTGGTCGTCGGTTCGCCCACGCCCACGAGGGCGCCAAACGGATCGTGCGGCAGCAGCCGCGAGCGCGGGCCCACCACGACGGTGGTGACCGAACCGTCGCTGTGCGGTGCCGACAGCACGAGATTCACCGACGCTCCTGCTGGCGACGCTCGCATGATCGGCTGCGCCGCGCCGCGCGCCTCGCGCGCAAAGATGTCGAGCCCCGCGGGCTCCGATGTCCCCATGGAGACCCGCAGATCTGCCATGCGAACGCCGCGCGCGTCCCACGTGGTCACCTCCACGGGATAGTCGCCCGCCGAGAGATACGACGCAGCGTACTGGGCCAGCAGTTCCACGCGACTCTGCGCCGCTCGCGCGGGATCGAGTTGCGCGGTAAAGCCCTTGAGCAAGTTGGCAGCGGCGCTGTCCACCACCTGCAGTGCACCAACATCGCGTTCCGCCAGCAACACCCGCGCACGCACGGACTGCCCCCACGTGAGCGTCACGGCGCCACAGGCGGCAATGAAGGCGGTCGCGAGCATGGCGCCGCGCGTGCGACGCGAGAATGCGAGGACGCCAATCCCCAGCACCCAGAGCAGCGGGTACCAAGGAGGAAACCCTCCAGGAGCGTCAATGAGGAGGGGCGCCAACAGCGCCGACACCGACGCAATCAGCACCGCGACCCAGGGCGGCGCGCCACGACGATCACCGAGCGCGGCACGCCCCGCCGTAATGCCGGCGATCATCACCGACACGGCCGCGAGAAAGAGCACCGCTTCCCACCCGAGCCACAACGCCAGATTCGCACCGTTCTGCGGCACCTGCATTCCACGCGCGAGGTCGCGCAAAATGAACGGACCGATTCCCGCGACAAGTACCACCGCCACTAATGCCTGTGCCCGCGAGCGACGACCCACTCGGGCGCGCAACGTGGCCAACAGCGCCGTCAGAAGAATCGTGCTGGTCAGCGCGAGGGCGGCAATGCTGGCCGTGAACGGGCCACCGTCTGGGACGTAGTATGCGGCCGGATCGAAAAGCACCGACACGTTGGAGAACGACGTGAGCGGCACAATGGCGACACACGCCAACGCCACACCCAGCGCGCCGAGGCGCAACCGTACGTCACGCGTGGCGCGCCAAGAGGCCGAAAGCAGAAACCCAAGGGCAATCGCGAGCGCGAGCCCCCCGCGGACGCGTGCGCGCTCCACCACGCGCGCGCTCAGCACCTCGACCGAGGGCGCCACGCCGTGCACGCCCAGCAGCGGGACACCGCCCGCATTGAGAATCGCAAACGTATCCGCCGGCGACGACGCCGGATCGCGATACGCATAGCCGTCAATCTCGTGCGTCTGGGCCATCGCACGGTCGAGTGTTGGCGCGAGTTCATCGGCGGGTTTTTCGGCGTGGACGAGTGTGGCCGCAATCGCCCGTTCGTTCCCGCGTCCGGCAATCGCGTAAATGGCGAGGTAAAAGGGCGTGCCCACCACCCCCACTGGCCCGGCCAACGAGTCGAGCGGCACCATCATCCGTCCCGACCACGCCACTGGGGTGGCGATCCCCGGGCCGACGGCGCGCACCAGCACGACCGCGCGAGTTGGCGAGTCGCCTCGCAACTCGTCGAGAAAGCCAAACGCTGCGGCCGCACGCGGCGGAGCGTCGAGCGCGGCGTTCGCCAAGCGCTGCAGCTCACTCGTCTCCCGCTCCAACGCTGCTACGAGATCGGTCGTGGCTTTATGCTCGACCGCGATTCGCGTCCCCGCCGCATCCAGTGCGCCTGCTGACCGCGCCAAACGGTCCCGCTCCGCTACCCCCGCAATCACCAAAAAGACGGCGAGCGCCGTAACCAGCCCCACGCGGGGCCAGCTCCGCGGGAGGCGAGAGACCGCCACCACCGCGGAGACCGCAGCCACAAATGACACGCCAAGCGCCAGCGTGGACGGCGTGCGCAACCACGCCGCGCCTGCCAGCACGGCAACCGTGGCCGACACCCCCCACCAGAACGCGCGGCGCGTATTCACGGACTCATTATACCGCAGGCTCGCGCGCGCCGCGCCTTGGCTATCTTTCATCGATGCGTCGGATTGCAATCATCTTGCTTTGCGCCTGCCTTGCCCCTGCCGCTGGGGCCCAGGTGGTGACGGTGGACGAAGGCAGCTTTGCCCTCGTCCGTAATGGCGAGCGCGTTGGCCGCGAGGACTTCTCCATTCGGAGCGCTCCAGGCGCGGCGGGGCGGATGTTTGTGGCCCAGGGCACCGTCGTCACAGGGACCCATCGCGTGGCACCAGGGCTCAACGCCGACACCGCGGGCTTTCCCGTGCGGTATCAGGTCGAGGTGCGCGAGGATCGTGTGGTCACCGAGTCCTATGCGGGCCAGAGCGCCGGCAACCGCTATTCGTCGCGGTCCCAGCGGGACGACGGGGAGTCGGCCCGGGAGTATCGACTCCCAGCCGGTACGGTGGCGGCCGAAGACGGGGTGATCCATCACCTTTGGTTTGTCGTACGACGAGGCGCGGGCAGCCGTGTTCCGGTGCTCGCCCCACGTCGCGGCGCAGTGGACACCCTGCGAGTAGAACTCGTGGGGCCGGAACGGCTGACCATCGACGTTCGTGAGTTTGAGGCACGCCATTTCCGGGTACGGGGGGCGTCCGATGACTCAATTCGGGACATCTGGGTCGACCTGCAAGGCCGGTTACTCAAGGTCTCAATACCGTCCAACAAGTTTGTGGCGGTGCGCGAAGAAGGACCCCGGTAGCGACGGGCGGGAGTGCCAGTGCCCACCCCATCGGGAATGGACGATGCGGGGTATTGCAACTTCCTGAAACAGTTTAGCGGCATCAAGCGTAAGACCCTACGAATCTCAGCCAGGATCCATTTCCCATGCGAAAGCTGTGGAGTGCCGTACTTCTGCTCGCGACCGCCGGACCGCTCGCCGCTCAGGCGACGGCGTCGTTGTCGCTAGACGAAGCCATCGATCTCGCCAAAAAGAACAGCCCCATGGTGCTGACGTCGCGGAACAATCGCGCGCGCGCCGAGGCCAGTCTCAAGTCGGCGTACGGGGCGCTGCTGCCGAGCGCCAACTCGTCGCTCAGCACGAGCCTGCGCCAGGGTAAGCAACAGTACTTCAGCGGCGTGGCGTTTGGCGCCACGAGCGATGTGCTCAACTCATCGTGGGGGCTCGACCTGAGCGCTCGCCTGAGTGCTCGCACCCTCGCCAACATGCGCTCTGCGAAGGCCGCGCTCGACGCCTCGGAAAATGCGCTGAAGGCGGATGAGAACAGCATCCGTAGCACGATCATTCAGCAGTACAACCTCGCGCAGCAGATGCAGTCCCGAGCGGCGTTGCAAGACACGCTCGTCGCCAGCACACAGCTCCAGCTCGACTTGGCCCGCGCCAAGGCGGGGGTCGGCTCCGCCACGTCACTCGACGTGAAGCGCGCCGAAGTCGCGTTTGGACAGCAGCAGGTGGCAGCGCTCCGCGCCCACAATAGCGCGAACGTCGAGCGGCTTCGCCTCTTTCAAGCCATCAGCATCCCGGCGCCAGACGCGGTCACCCTGACGTCCAAGACGGCAGTCACGGAGCCGACCCTTGGCGTGCAGGAGTTGGTGACTGCGGCGCGTCAGTCGAACCCGACGGTGCTCGCCTCACGGTCGCAGGTCACGCAGGCCGAGAGCGAGCTCTCCGCCGCGCGCGGCGACTATCTCCCGTCGGTGGGCTTCAACGCCTCGGTGGGTGGATCGGCTCAGCAGTATCGCGATGGCAACTATTTGGTGAATCAGGCGCAGAACTCCGTCGCGAGCTCGCGCGCCAACTGCTTTAGCACCGATTCCCTGCGCCGCGGCGCCGGGCTCTCGGGCATTTCGTCGTGCGGCGCGATTGCACTGAGCGCCGCCGACGCCCAGAAGCTGCGCGACTCCAACAACCAGTTCCCTTTCGGCTTCACGCCCAACCCGTACAGCGTGTCGCTGTCGGTGTCGCTCCCGCTCTTCGACGGGTTCTCCCGCGAGCAGCGCGTGCAGGCGCAGACGCTCACCCGCAACGAGTCGCAGCAGCGGGTGCGGGCCTACGAACTGCAGCTGGTCACCGACATCACGTCGGCACACGGTACGTTGCTGGCCGACTATCGCACCGTGAAGTTGCTGGAGAACAACACGCAGGCCGCGCGCGACGCACTGCGCTTGGCCGAAGAGCGCTACCGCGTAGGGCTGAACAGCCTCGTCGACCTGCAACAGTCGCGGTCGGACTACGAAAGAGCGCAAACGGATTTGATCGACGCTAGCTTTGAATTCCACCGGGCGTACGCGGCGCTGGAAAATGCCGTCGGCCGCCCCCTTCGCTGACCGGGGACCGAGATGAGTAAGGGAATGAAGTACGGCATCTTCGCCGTCGCCGTGGCCGCGATTGGCGGCGTGGTGTTTGTCACCGCGCGCCAGAACAGCAACAAAGCCACGGAAGTCCGCGTCGAAGCCGTCGCAAAACGCGATCTCGTGGCGTCGGTGACGGCCAGTGGTCAGGTGCGCCCGCATACGAAGGTCGACCTCTCGTCCGACATCACGGGCAAGATCGTGAAGCTGTCCGTGCGTGAAGGCGACTGGGTGACGAAGGGGCAGTTCCTGCTCCAAATCGACCCCCAGGTGTTTGAGGCAGCCGTGCAGCGCGCCGAAGCGATGGCGTCCAACGCCAGAGCCGGGCTCGCGCAGGCGCAGGCCAGTCTGATCCAGTCGCAGAACAACTACCGTCGGTCACTAGAAATCCGGAAGAGCAATCCGAATCTCGTGGCCGAAGATCAAATCGAACAGCTCAAGACCGCCTCAGAAGTTGCCGCCGCACAGCTGGATGCGGCCAAGCACAATGTGGAGCAGGCCGAAGCCTCCGTGAAGGACTCCAAGCTGCAGCTGGGCAAGTCCACGATCTACGCCCCGATGACGGGACGCATCACGCGCCTCGTGGTGGAGAACGGCGAAACCGCCATTCAGGGCACCTTCAACAAGGACGCCGCCACCCTGCTCACCATCTCGGACATGAGCGTGCTCGAGACCAAGGTGAAGGTCGACGAAACCGACGTGAGCCGCATCCACCTCGGCGACTCCACGGTCGTGCAGCTCGACGCCTTCCCCGACACCACGTTCGTCGGCAAGGTGGTGGAGATCTCCAATAGCTCGGTCAAGGGCACAACCACGGCCACGGGCGATCAGGCGATCGACTACGAAGTGACCGTGCGCCTGCTCAATCCGCCCAAGGACACCAAGCCGGATTTCTCGGCCACGGCCAAGATTATCACCTCGTCCGTGACCCAGAAGCTCTCCATTCCGATCATCGCCCTGACGGTGCGCGAGAACGAAGCGCTGGCCAACACCGACACCGCGCAGCGCCCAGGCGCCAAACAGACAAACAGCAAGCAGGTGGGGAAGAAAGACGTCGAAGGCGTCTTTGTGGTGGGCGCGGACAACAAAGTGACCTTCCACCCCGTAAAGGTAGGGATCGCGGGCGAGAAACACTTTGAAGTGCTTTCGGGTCTGAAGGAAGGCGACCGCATTGTCGCCGGCACCTATCAGGCGATCCGCGAACTCAAGGACGGCACGCTCGTGCGCGAAGCCAAAGTTCCAGAAAAGAAGCCGGGGAGCACCAAGTCGTGAGCCAGCAAATGGAAGAAGTCGCACTCGGGATTACCGCCGAGCGTCAGGTCGTGATGTCGGCGGCCGGCATGGCACCAGGGAAAGACTGGGTCATCGTCTCGCGCGGTCTTAAGCGTGAATACGACATGGGTGGTGAAATCGTCCGCGCCTTGCGCGGCGTCGATCTCGCCATCCATCGCAATGAATACGTTGCCATCATGGGACCGTCGGGGTCGGGCAAGTCCACCCTGATGAACATGATCGGCTGTCTGGACACGCCAAACAGCGGCGAGTACTGGCTGAACGGCCAACTCGTGTCGACCATGAAGGACGACGAGCTGGCGCACGTGCGGAATAAGGAGATCGGCTTCGTCTTTCAGACGTTCAACCTGCTCCCCCGCGCCACGGCGTTGGCCAACGTGGAACTGCCGCTTGTGTACGCCGGTGTCTCGGGGAACGAACGCCGGGAACGTGCGGCGGCCGCCCTCGAGCGTGTGCAGCTCGGTTCGCGTATGACGCACCGACCGAACGAACTGTCCGGCGGCCAGCGTCAGCGTGTGGCGATCGCGCGCGCCTTGGTCAACGATCCTTCGATTCTTCTCGCCGACGAGCCGACCGGTAACCTCGACTCCACGACGTCAGAAGAAATTATGCGTGTGTTCGAGCAGCTGGCCGAAACCGGCCAGACGGTCATCATGGTGACGCACGAGCCCGACATCGCCGCGCATGCGCGTCGCGTGGTGGTGCTGCGCGACGGCCTCGTGGCCAGCGACGACAAGCGCGACACGTTCACCAAGTCCGTCGGGCTGGTCTGATCACAGGGCGAACGCTCAAACGGGCGTCGCCCGCGTGAGGCCACATTACTGCGGGGGATCCGGTGCTTCGCCGCGTCCCCCGCGCTGTTTCTCCACTCGCACCTCCCCCCGATTCCAGGTTGCACATGCTGTTCTTTGAAGCCGTCCGCATGGCGCTCAATACGATTCGCGTGCAGAAACTCAAGAGTTTCTTCACGGCGCTTGGCGTGTGCATCGGCGTGATGTTCCTCATTACCGTCGTGTCGATCGTGGACGGCATGGGGCGTTACATGGAAACGGAGTTGGTCGGCAAGCTCATTGCCGTGAACTCCTTCGAGCTCCGCCACCGCCCCAACTTCGGCGCGGGCGAAATGAGCCGCGAGGCACAGCAGGAGTTCAACCGCCGGCCGCGCCTCCTGGAGAGCGACGTGGAACCGGTCGCCGAAGCGCTCGGTGAAGGCTCGCTCTGGGCGATGTATTCCACCGACCAGCTCAAGGTGGAGTCGCCCTACTCGCGCCCGCGCTCGGCGAGCATTACGGCCATCGACGGCCAGTACTTTGAAATCAAGAAGCTCGACGTCACCGTTGGCCGCCGCTTTACCCCGGCCGAACTCTCCACGGGTGCCAGCGTCGTGATTCTCGGGCCGGACCTCGTGAAGCGCCTCTTCCCTACCGTGGCTCCAGTAGACCGGCAGATCAAGCTCGGCGGCAAGATGTATACGGTCGTGGGCGTGGGCGAGTCACTCGGCAGTGCGTTCGGCATGAGCTTCGACAACTATGTCTATGCACCGTTCCGCTCGCCGGTGCACCGGTTGCTCAACAAGCAACCACACGTCATCGACGGCATCATCATTCAGGTGCCGGTGGCCGACATGCTGGCCGACGGGCAAGAGCGCGTGCGCACCACTATGCGCGCGCGGCACCAACTGCACCCGGCGCAGAAGGATGACTTTACGCTCGAGACGTCCGACACCGCGCTCGAGTTCTGGAATAAAATCAAGCAGTATCTGATCCTCGCCGGCGTTGCGTTGCCAGCGATTGGCCTCGTGGTGGGCGCCATCGTCATTATGAATATCATGTTGGTGGCCGTCGCCGAACGCACGCACGAGATTGGCATTCGCAAGGCGATGGGCGCCAAGCGGCGCGACATCCTGATGCAGTTTCTGATTGAGTCGGCCACGCTGAGCACCTTTGGTGCCGCCATGGGGATTGCACTCGGCGCGTTGTTCGCATTGCTCATTCGTTCGACCACGCCGATGCCCACGTACGTGGCGCCGTGGTCGATTATGGTGGGCGTGTTGATTGGCGCCGGCGTGGGAATTATTTCGGGGGTGTACCCCGCGAGCCGCGCGTCGCTGCTCGATCCGGTGGCCGCGTTGCGGCAGGAGTAGCGCATGCGTTCAATGGATAAAATCAAAATGTCGCTCGAGGGCGTGTTCATTGCCTTCGATGCCATGAAAGCCAACAAGGTGCGCGCCGGTCTCACCATTCTCGGCGTGGCGGTGGGCGTGTTTGTCGTCGTCGTGATCTCGGCAGCGGTGCACGGCATCAACGAGAGCGTGGCGCAGCAGTTTCAGTCGGCTGGACCGACGACGTTCTTTGTGCAGCGCTACCCGATTGTGTTTGAGAACTGTCACGATTCGGGCGATGCGTGCACCTGGCGCTCGAACCCTCCGCTCGCGTACAGCGAAGCCGACATTCTCAAACGCCTGGAATCGGTGGAAGAAGTCGGCATTCGCTCCGGCTGGGGCGCGTCGGTCAAGTACCGAGATCGTGAACTGCCGATGGTGGGCATCACCGGCATTACCGCGAACTGGCCGCAGCTCAATCCGCCGGACATGATTGACGGGCGCGTCTTTACCGAGCAGGAGTCACGCGCGGCGGCTCCCGTGGTGGTGATCAATACCACCGCCGCGGAGCGGCTCTTCGGCGACGACGCCGCGCTCGGCAAGGAAATCACTCTTACGGCGTTGCAAGGCGCGAAGCGCGGAAGTCCCTTCCTCGTCATTGGCATTTACAAAGACAATGCGAGTTTTCTGCAGGGGGGAGAGCGTCCGGCGATCGTGACGTCGGTGTATGCGCTCAACCGTCGCCTTGGCTCCAATCCGCGGCAGAGTGCGTTCATCATCAAGCCGAACCCGGCGGTCCGTCAGGACCAGACCATCGACGATGTCACGGCGGCGTTGCGTGGCGCGCGTGGGCTCCGGCCGTCCCGCGAATCGAATTTTGCCATCACCACCCAAGACAAACTGTTCGACATCTACAACAAGGTGTTCGGCATGTTCTTCTTGGTGATGATCTCGCTGAGCTCCGTGGGATTGCTGGTCGGCGGCGTGGGCGTGGTGGCCATCATGATGATCTCGGTCACCGAGCGCACCCGTGAAATCGGCGTGCGGAAGGCGCTGGGCGCGACCCGCGGGATCATCCTCTGGCAGTTCCTCGTGGAGGCCGTGACGCTGACGGCCACGGGTGCGATGATCGGCTTGGCGGTGGGCTGGGCGGTGGCGCTGCTCATTCGGAGCACGACCCCCATTGCCGCCTCGGTGCCCCCGCTGGCCGTGGTGGCGGCGCTGGGGGCCAGCGCCTTCACGGGGGTCGTGTTTGGCATGCTGCCAGCGATTCGGGCCTCGCGTCTGGACCCTGTAACGGCGCTCCGGCACGAGTAACGGTCGCCCGCCGGCGCTCGGGGGCATTCGCACCCTGAGCGCACCCTGAGCGCACCCTGAGCGCACCCTGAGCGCACCCTGAGCGCACCCTGAGCGCACCCTGAGCACGCGCGGAGCGGTGAGGGCCAGCGGGGTTGCTGTCGAACGAAACATCTCAGCCCCGCCCCTCGTAGGGGCACCATGCAACTGTTAGAGGCCGTCCGGCTGGCCCTGCAAACCATCCGCGTGCAGAAGCTCAAGAGCTTCTTCACGCTGTTGGGCGTGACGATTGGCGTAATGTTTCTGATCGCCGTGGTCTCGATCGTCGAAGGGATGAACCAGTACGTTAAGAACGACTTCGCGGGCAAAATCTTTGGCGTGAACACGTTTACGTTTCGCCGCCTGCCGGACTGGAATCAAAACAGCACCGACGCCCAGTGGCGCGAGTGGATGCGCCGTCCGCGCATTTACATGCCCGAAATCCAGATCGCGCGGAGTGCCCTGCCGCCTGGTTCGCGCACCGCGGTGGTGAGTCAGAGCTTCATGAAAGCCTCGTCGCAGTTCGCGCGGCCACGGCAGGTCGATGCCATTGCCACGGAAAGCGACTACTTCGTGATGAAGAAGTTCAAGGTCACCAGCGGACGTGCCTTTGTGCCGCAGGAAGTCGCCGCAGGCAGTCGCATCGTGGTCATCGGCGTCGAAACCGCGAGTCACTTTTTTCCTGGGCTTGACCCCATCGGGCGTGAGCTGCGCATTCGCGGCACGCCGTACACGGTCATTGGTGTGATCGAGAAGCAGGGGAACGTGTTCGGTATGTCGCTCGACCGTATGGCGATTGTGCCCTACACCACCCCGCTCCAGCGCGTGTTGCGCCCGCGCGGCGACATCATGCAGCTCGAGGTGCAGGCGGCCTCGGCGGAGATGGTCACGGAGGGGATTGATGTGATCCGTGAAGTTGTGCGGGCCAAACGGCGACTCGCGCCAGGTCGCGTGGACAACTTCACGATCGAAACGCCGGCCGCAGCGCTCGAGTTTTTTGCGACCATCTCGAACCGCGTACAGACGTTCGGCACCGCTCTGCCCGCGATCGGCCTGTTGGTCGGGGCGATGGTGATCATGAACATCATGTTGGTGGCAGTAGCGGAACGCACGCGTGAGATCGGCATTCGGAAAGCGCTCGGCGCTCGGCGCAAAGACATCATGGCGCAGTTCCTCATTGAAGCCGCCACGCTCAGCCTCATTGGCGCGGCGCTCGGCGTCGTGCTCGGCATTGCGGCCGCAAAGACGGTGGCCGCGTTCTCGCCGCTCCCAGCGGCCGTCGCGCCATGGAGTGTTGGGGTCGCCTTGCTCTTGGGCGCGGGGGTTGGCATTGCCGCTGGCGCGTATCCCGCGTCGCGCGCCAGTCGGCTCGACCCCATTGCCGCGTTGAGGCAGGAATAATGCGCGTCGTCGACCGCGTTCTGATGGCGCTCGAAGGGGTGACGATTGCCTTCGATGCAATTCGTGGCAACAAGGTACGCGCGGCGCTCACCATCTCGGGTGTGGCGGTGGGCGTATTCGTGGTCGTCGCCATGGGCGCGGCGGTGCATGGCATTCGGCAGAGCTTTCAATCGGACATGGACGAGTTTGGCGCCACCTCATTTCAACTCCGTCGCACGAACCCCGTGAGCGTGTGCGACGGATCGGATGAAACGTGCCCCGAGCAACGAAACCCCGCCATCACGGTGAGCGAGTGGCGAGCCATTCAGCGGCTCCCTGAGGTGCAGTCGGCGATCGGCTGGTTGTTTGGCAGCGGCGATTTTGCGTACCGCGACCGGTATGTGAAGGGCGTTAACTACGATGCGCAGAGCACTGAGTGGGCGCAGGTGGATCTCGCCGATGTTTCGCCAGGGCGGAGCTTTACCGAGAGCGAGCACGACGGCGCAGCGCCGGTCGCGCTCGTGAACGACTCGCTGAAATCTCAACTGTTCGGTGACACCGACCCCATCGGCAAGTCAATCACCATCAGTGGCAAGCCGTTCACCGTGATCGGCGTGTTTCATACCAAGGCCGGCTTTATCAAGGCACTTGACGGACGCGGCCCCGACAAGCCGCGGGCGCTCCTCCCGATGATGTCGGCGTACCGCCATCTCGATGTGTGGAAACGCGGGTTTATGGCGTTCGTCAAGCCACGATCGGACGTCACGCAGGCAGAGGCAATCGACGCGGTGACCGCGCTGCTCCGAAGCCGACGCGGCCTCAAGCCCGGCATGCCCAACAATTTCTATTTGGTGGGCCAAGACCGGATGCTCGATATTTTCAATCAGCTCTTCGGGGCAATCTTCTTGGTAGGCCTCGCCCTGAGCGGCGTTGGCCTGCTGGTGGGTGGCGTGGGCGTGGTGGCCATCATGATGATCTCGGTCACCGAGCGCACGCGCGAGATTGGCGTGCGTAAAGCACTGGGCGCGACGAGTGGACTGATCCTCTGGCAGTTCCTCATTGAAGCGGCCACACTCACCTGCCTCGGAGCCGCTATTGGACTCGGCGCGGGCGCCGGATTGGCGGCCCTCGTGAAGGCCTTCACTCCGATTCCAGCTTCTGTCCCGCTTTCGGCGGTCGTCAGTTCGCTCGTGGCCGCCGCGCTCACCGGCGTGCTCTTCGGCGCGGCGCCCGCCGCGCGGGCCGCGCGCCTCGATCCGATCGCGGCACTCCGGCACGAGTAACGCACCTCTTGCGCGTGCGCACGCATCTCCTGTGATTTCATAGGGCATGCGCTTCGCTGACGTCCTGATCACCGCGCTCGGGGAAATCCGAGCGAATGTTCTCCGTTCGTTCTTTACGCTGCTCGGCATTATCGTGTCGGTGGCGTTCCTTGTGGCCGTAGTCGCGATCATCCAAGGGATGAATGCGTACGTCAAGGAGAACATCGCGGGGGCCGTGATTGGCGCGAACTCTTTTCAAGTGCGCCGCACCCCTATTCAGATTGGCCAGTTCAACGATCAAGAGTGGCGTCGCGTGCAACGCCGCCCTCGCGTCGACGAACGCGATGCTGCGGCCGTACGAGCCGCCGTGCCCGACGCAGATGCCATTGCCCTTACCTCGGGGTGGCCCACGCCGGTTGCTGACCTCGTCTGGCGCGACCGCACGATGGGTGACGTCCCGGTGTTTGGCGTCACGGCGCCCTATCAGACCGTGCAGGACTACCGCTTTGAATCGGGGCGCCCGCTCACCGACGTGGACGTCACGGGTCGGCGCGCCGTAGCAGTCATTGGGCATGATGTCGCCGAGAAACTGCTCGACGGCGTTCAGGCCGTTGGACAGGAGATTCGCGTCGCCGGGCAGCGACTCGAAATCATCGGCGTCGTTGCACCCAAAGGGCGAGTGCTCGGCCAATCGTTTGATTCGTTCATTCTGACACCGATCACACGATTCGAAATGCTGTACGGTCGCCGCCTCACGGCAACGATTTCCGTGAAAGTTGCCGATGCCGCCAACGTCGCTCCGGCCATGGAGAAAGTTGAGGAGGCGCTGCGCCTCTCGCGGCACCTTCGGCCCGGACAGGACAACACGTTCTCCGTTGAGACCGCCGACGCGCTCGTCGCGTTCTGGAAGAGTCTCACCGCCGTGCTCTTTAGTGTGATTCCTGCGGTCGTGGCCATCGGGATTGTCGTCGGCGGAATCGTGATCATGAACATCATGTTGATGGCCGTCAACGAACGCACGCGCGAAATCGGAATTCGCAAAGCGGTCGGTGCGCGCGCGCGCGACGTGGAGCGGCAGTTTCTCGCCGAGGCGGTGATTTTATCGACACTCGGCGGGCTCGCCGGTGTCTTGGTCGGCTGGGGCTTTGCCGAACTGGTATCGGCGGTCTCGCCGCTGCCGGCTCGCATCACCGCGTGGAGTGTGCTGCTCGCAATGGGGCTCGGCGCCAGCGTCGGGATTCTCTTTGGTGTGTATCCGGCACGCCGTGCCGCGCAGCTCGATCCCATTACCGCCATGCGGCAGGAGTAACAGCTATGGCCTGGCGTGCGGATCAGCTTCGAGAAAATCTCGTGATTGCGGTCGATACGTTGATCGCCAACCGCCTACGCAGCGCGCTGACGATTCTCGGCGTGGTGATTGGCGTGGCGACCGTGATGACCATGGCGACCATTGTGCAGGGCGTGCAGGAGCAGATCGTCCGATCCATTCAGGTAGCTGGCCCCACCACGTTCTACGTGCTCCGCGTTTTTTCGACATCGCCGGTCAACCCAGACGCGCTCCCCAAGTGGATGCGGGTGCGTCCCGACCTCACGATTGGCGACGCGGAAGCCATTGGGACGCTGCCGATCATACGGTACGCCGGCATCTGGGCTCGCGCGCAAGGACGGTTGGAGTTCCTGGGTCAGCGTACACAACCGCTGGCCATTTGGGGCGCAGATGACCGGTTTCCCGAAGTGCAGGGCGGCGGCCTGCAGGACGGACGCTGGTTCACGAAGGCGGAACTCAAGAGCGGGGCCGCGGTCGCGGTGCTCGACGAAACGCGGGCACGGCAAATCTTTGGTCGCGTAGATCCGATTGGAAAGACCGCCATCGTCGGCGGCAAGCCGCTCACGGTCATTGGGCTCTATGTGCCGGTGGAAAATATTTTCCAACCGCAGGGGCAGGAAATCGGCGCCATCATCCCATTTCGAACTGCGTATTACGGGTATCGCATCGACAAGATGCGGGGCATCTGGATTCCCGTGAAGCCTCGAGACGGTGTCACCGTGACGGAAGCGCAGGAAGCGGTGACCGTGCTGATGCGCGAGCGACGCACGCTCCGCCCGGGCGAAGAAAATAATTTCGATCTCGTCACGCAAGACCAAATTCTTGACACCTTCAACAAGATCACGGGCGTCTTTTTTCTGGTGATGATTGTGCTGGCGTCGGTGGCGCTCATGGTCGGCGGCATCGGCGTGATGGCCATCATGATGGTGTCGGTCACCGCGCGTACGCGAGAAATCGGCGTACGCAAAGCGGTCGGCGCCACGCGACGCGACATCATGGTGCAGTTTCTGATCGAAGCGGCGTTCCTGACGGGAATGGGCGGTCTCATTGGTATTCTCATTGGGCTCGCCGCGGGGCAAGGCGTCAACGCCGTCATGCACATCAAGGGCGAGGCCCCCATTGGCTTGACGTTAATCGCCGTGGCGGTCAGCGTCGGCATTGGGCTGGTGTTTGGAGTGGCACCCGCCAGGCGCGCCGCGCGGCTTGATCCCATTGAAGCGTTGCGGCACGAGTAAACTGGCGCCAATGTTCAGGGTCTCCCCCAGCGTGGAACCCTTATGACGTCTGTTCGCCTCACGGCACTGATCCTCGCCGGCTATGGCGTTGCCGCCTGCGCGGCACAGCCCCCTGCTCCGGCTGCGACGCCGGCGTCGCCTCCGTCCGCCGCTGGCGCAAGTACAGGCGCGGCACCATCGACTACGCCAGCAGCAAACGGCGAACGACTCGGCATGGTCGGCATCCGCCGACTCGATGTCCCGTACGTAGCCGAATCCAAGCTCCGGAAATTCTTCGACGGGCTGCAGAAAACCGGCATCATGGTGCGCGACAAAGAGTGTGGCGGGAATCTCTGGAACGTGGAGATCGTCACGCAGACGTCGGTCACGCTGGGGCAGCAGGGGGAGAGCGCCAGCGGGCACAAATGCACCATCCAGTTCGGCCGGATTACCGAGGTCTTTGACGAAAACGGTGCGCCAACGATATACCGCCAGCGGCGTTAGCCGCCTTGGGGCGGAACCTTGTTCCGGCCCACCGGGGTATGATCTACAGGCTCAGCTGGGGCTTACGGCGCGTTGGACCAGCGGTAGGCTGGGCGACACGGGGCCGAACCCCTCCCATTGGGAGGCCAAAACCCCTAACGTTTTACGCTAGCTGGGCGTTATCAGGAGGTCGGCGGAATTTCGCCGCTCCCACTCACGTTGTCATTGGAGGATGGACTCGATGAAGAAGTTCTTTGCGATGGCTGCAATGCTGATGGTGATGGCTGGTTCCGCGGCTGCCCAGGGCGGCGGCGGTATGGGCGGCGGCCAGCAGATGGACCCGGCTCAGATGGCCGAGCGCACCATCGGCGGTCTGTTCAAGGACATCACCGTGACGGACGCGCAGAAGAAGTCGGCCACGGACATCATCGTCAAGGCGATGACGGACTCGCGCGCGATTGACCGCGCGGCCCCGGACGCGCAGGAAAAGCGCGCCGCGGTCACGAAGAAGCGCAACGACGACCTCAAGGCGCTGCTCACGAGCGACGCCGACAAGAAGAAGTTCGATGACAACCTCGCTGCGATGCCGGCCGGTGGCCGTCGTGGCGGTGGCCCGCCGCCGACGCTCTAACGCTCTGTAGGCGCGCTTTGGCGGCAGGCTCGCCAAGCAACGATTCGAAAGCGGGCTGACGGATTTTCCGTCAGCCCGCTTTGTTGTTCCGGTCGAAGTCCGCCGACCCCTGTGTTGTTCCGGCGTGACGCCCGCGCTACTTCCCGCGCGAAATCGCCTTCGCCGCTATCCGGTCAATCAGAGCCGGCGCAAACAGCTTGAGCCACATCCCAATCTTCCCGCGCGCGGTCATCACCAGTTCGCGTTTGCGCGCCGCTGCCGCCTGTAGCACGTGCTGGGCGCACACGGATGGCGTCATCGCGGCATTCAGGTCGATCGGCACAAAGCCCAGTGGCACGCCGCTCGCATTGAGATTGCGTCCCTGTACGCCGGTGCCAACGAAGCCCGGGTTCACGATGGTGACAGTCACGCCGGTCCCCTCGAGTTCGATGCGCAGTGAATCAAAGAAGCCATTCATCGCGTGCTTGCTCGCCGCGTAGCCGCTGCGCATGGGCACGCCGGTACGTCCCGCCAAACTCGACACGCACACAATGCGACCGCGCCGCGCACGGAGGTGCGGCAACGCCGCCGCGGTGGTGTACACGGCACCGAAATAATTGACCTGCATCACTCGCTCGAACACGCGGAGATCCTGCACTTCGTCCACGCGCGCCCACATCCCGAGCCCCGCGTTGTTGACGAGGGTGTCGAGCCGTCCGTAGTGAGCGACGGTGGTGGCCACGGCCGCCGCGCAGGCGTTCGGATCGGTGAGGTCCGCAGGTACGGCAATGGCGGTTCCCCCCGTGGAGGCCCCGGCCGTTTGACAGGCACGGACGACGCGCTCGAGTTCGTCGGCGCGACGCGCGACGAGCGCCAGCTTGGCGCCCTGCCCCGCCAACTGCACCGCCATCTGTTCGCCTATCCCGCTGGAGGCGCCGGTGATCATCACGACGTTATCGCGGAACTCACCGTTCATCGCACCGTCCTCATTCGGTGACCGCCCCGATGGCTTGCACTTCAATCTGATACCCAAAGTGCAGGTCATTCACTGGCACGACGGCGCGCGCTGGCCGGTGGCCGCCCATCACTTTGGCATACGCCACATTCACGCGGCCCCACAGTGCCATGTCGGAGACGTAGATGGTCATCTGCACCACCTGGTCGAGCGAACTCCCCGCGGCCTTCAGCACGGCCTCGACGTTGCGGAGCACCTGCTCGGTCTGCTCTTCGATGGTGCCCGCCACGTGCGTGGTGGCACCCGGCACCATCGGGAGCTGTCCCGCCACGAAGGCAAAGCCGTTGTGGACAATGGCCTGCGAGTAGTGACCACCAGGGATGGGCGCGTTCGGCGTTTCAATAATCTGCATGGGGAGGGGTTTGAGGACCCCTCAACTTACGAGATTGGGCGCCCTGCCGTGATAGCCACCCGACTCGCCCCGCACCCGGTGTGTGCCCTATCTTTCACATATGACCACCGTTGACGCCCTCGCCATTTTTGCCCATCGGGACGACGCCGAACTCTGCTGCGGCGGCACACTCGCCAAGCTGGTGCGGCTCGGGCACCGGGTGGGAATCGTCGATCTCACGCAGGGCGAGATGGGCTCGCGCGGGTCAGCGGCCACGCGGGCCGCAGAAGCGACGGCGGCCGCGGCTGTGCTTGGGGTTCAGGTGCGCGAGAATCTGGCGCTGCCCGACGCCGCCATTATCAACACCCCCGAGACGCGCGCGGCGCTCGCCAACGTCATTCGCAGGCTCGCCCCGCGTATCGTGATCACGCATGCCCCGGCGGGCCGGCATCCCGATCATCGCGTCACCGCACAGCTCGTGCGCGATGCCTGCTTTGTGGGCGGATTGGCCAAAGTCGCGCCCGATCTCCCGCCCCACCGCCCGCTCAAGATCCTGCACGCTATTGCCTACCGCGAAGATCAGGAGAAGCCGACGTTCGTCGTGGACATCTCCGACGACTTCGACACCAAGCTGCGCGCCATTCAGTGCTATGGCTCGCAGTTCGACGGCGCCACACAAGCCGGCGAAGTGTATCCCACGGGCGAACCGCTCTACGATGTGATCCGCCATCAGAGTGCGCATTACGGGTCGCTCATTCGCCGCCCATACGGGGAGCCATTTTTTACCTTCGAGACCATGCTCGTCGACAACCCGCTCTCGCTCGACGTCTCCTCGATGTAACGTCCGCGCGCCCCCAGCGCGCTTATATTTCAGGACTTATGACAGCCCCGATTTATCTCGATCACGCCGCCTCCACGCCGGTGCGCCAGGAAGTGCTCGACGCCATGGCGCCGTTCTTTGACATGCGCTTTGGCAATGCCTCCAGCACGCACCGCTGGGGCCGCGAGTCGCGCGCGGCGCTCGACGACGCCCGCGACCGCATTGCGGCCTGCCTCGGCGCACACCCCGACGAAGTCTGCCTCACCTCCGGCGGCACCGAAGGCGACAACCTCGCCATCCTCGGCGCGTGGCGCGCGCTCCGTGGTGCCGGACGCACCGCCGTCGCCACGTCGGTGATTGAGCACAAAGCCGTGCTGGCCGCCATGCATCACTGCGCGGCCGAAGGGGCCACGGAACGGACGATACCGGTGGACGCCACTGGCACCGTCTCGCTCTCGCACGCACGCGCGATGATTGCGACCGACACCGCGCTCGCGAGCGTGATGTGGGTGAGCAATGAGATTGGCACCATTCAGCCCATACAGGCGCTCGCCGAACATGCGAAGTCGGTGGGAGCGTTGTTTCATACCGATGCGGTGCAGGCGTTCGGCAAAGTGGACGTGGACGCCCGCAAAACGCCGTTCGATTATCTCGCGATTAGCGGTCACAAGTTCGGCGCGCCCAAGGGCTCGGGCGCAATGTTCATTCGGCGTGGCACGCCGCTCGAGCCGCTGTTCTTTGGAGGCTCACAGGATCGTGGCCGACGCCCCGGCACCGAGAACGTGGCCTTTGCCGTGGGGCTCGCCACGGCCTGCGAACTCACGCTCAGCGAGCACGTGCGCGAACATGCGCGCCTCACCGCGCTCCGTGACCGACTGCAGGCCGCCATCGTGGCCGCAATCCCAGATGCCGTGGTGCATGGACGCGACGCACAACGGGCGGCGCATATTCTCAATGTGTCCATTCCGGGAACCGACAGTGAGTCGCTGCTGATTGCGCTCGATCTCCAAGGCATTGCCTGCTCCGGCGGCTCCGCGTGCCAGAGCGGAAGCGTGACACCGTCACACGTGATCAGCGCGCTCGGTGTTCCCGCCAACATTGCGGCCAGTGCGATTCGCATGAGCGTGGGCTCGCTCACCACCGATGCCGCGATTGACCGTGTTGCCGAACTGTTTCCCAAACTCGCGCTGCGGGCGCGGGGCCATGCGGCGGCATAGCGAGTGAGCACCAAGCCGCGTGTGCTCGTCGCGATGAGCGGCGGCGTGGATTCCAGCGTCGCCGCCGCGTTGCTCGTGCGCGATGGCTACGATGTGGTTGGCGTGACCATGAAACTGTTCGACGACGGCAACGAGCTCCCCGACCGCCCCTGCTGCTCGCTCGACAGCACCAGCGACGCGCGCCGAGTCTGCGAACGTCTAGGCGTGCCGCATTACGTCCTCAACATGGTTGATCATTTCAGCCGCGATGTCATCACAGACTTCGTGGCGGAGTACGCTCGCGGCCGCACGCCCATCCCCTGCGTGCGCTGTAACACCTTCACGAAGTTCAGCGATCTCGTGGCCAAGGCCGACGGCATCGATGCGCCACTCGTGGCCACCGGCCATTACGCACGCGTGATGGACGGCGCCCTGCATCGCGGCGCGGATGACAACAAGGACCAAACGTATTTCCTCTGGGGCATTAACCGCACCGTACTCCCTCGTCTCCTCCTCCCCGTGGGGAACATGACAAAGGTGGAGACGCGGGCGATTGCGCGTGAACTTGGCTTCGCTCGTGTCGCGGATAAGCCGGAGAGTCAGGAAATTTGCTTTGTTCCCGACGGTGATTACGTCAAGATTCTGCGCCGTGAGCTGCCGGCCGACGCTCCGGCGTTGTCGCGTGGCGCGATCGTCACGCTCACCGGCGAGGTGATTGGCGAGCACGACGGCTTTGCGCAATTCACCATCGGACAGCGTCGCGGGCTTCCCGGCGGGTCGGCAGAGCCGCTGTTTGTCGTCGCGTTGCGGCCGGACACGCGCGAAGTGGTGGTGGGACCGCGCGAGGCGTTGCTGGGATTCGGCGTTGTGGCCACCGAAATCAACTGGCTCGTGGCGGATGCGCCGTACGTGGGCAGCGAGGTGCAGGTGCGCGTGCGGCATCGTGCGCCACTTGTCGGGGCGCGCGTGACGCGCCTTGCGGGTTCCGAAATTGAGTTGGCGCTCGATGCGCCGATCAGCGCCATTGCGCCAGGCCAGTCGCTGGTACTCTATGACGGCACGCGCGTGCTCGGCGGCGGGTTTATTGAGTCGTCGCGGTCAGCGACGATCACTCGCGCATAGCCGTCGCACGGCGGAGGGCGATGTCAGCGGTCGGTGGTCGATGCTCCGACTCAATGTACGCCCTTTCGGTAAAGCACAAGCGTCTCAGCGGCCCGCACGAGTAGGTACAGCACGAACGAGAACGCGCCGTAGATAGCGAACCCGATGGGCCACAGGTTGGCGGCCGTGGCATCTTTCGAAAGGGCCCAGCCGGTCGTTCCCGAGACGACGACCATCGGCAGCGCCGGCACGAAATGCAGCAGGCGGAAGACTCCGCGGGCTCGCGTCGAGCGTCGCCACGCCGGAAGAAGCACCGCCGCGCTCGTGACCACAAACAACAAAACCGCGAACGCGAACTCCCATATGGTTGGTGGACGGCTCATCGGCACTCCAATCGAGCGGTGGACGACCCCTTAGTACTCCAACCCAGCCGACTTCGCGAAGTCCTGCATCAGCTTTTCCTGCTCTGCGCTGAGTTTGGCCGGCACCACCAGTTCGATCTCGACAATGAGATCGCCATGCTTGCCGTCTTTTTTGATGCCATGCCCGCGCACGCGGAATCGTTTTCCACCCGCGGTCCCCGCCGGCACCTTGATGGACACCCGTTTGTCGTCGAGCGTTTCGACGCTGACTTTGGAGCCGAGCGTCGCTTGGGCAATGTTGACCGTTGCGATGGCCACGAGATCGAGCCCTTCGCGCGACCAACTCGCGTCGTCCTTCACCTGAAAGGTGATGACGATGTCGCCGTTGCGGCCGCCGTGCAGGCCGCGGCCACCTTGCCCCTTCAGCCGGATCTTCGCGCCCGTATCCGTGCCTTCCGGCACATTGATAAGCAACTTCTTGCGACTGCGCGCCTCGCCCGCACCGCGACAGGTGGCGCAGGGGCTTGAGGGAAGACTTCCCTTGCCCAAGCAGGCCGGACAGGGACGATTGACCGCAAAGCCGCCCTGGCCGAACGAGATGGAGCCACGCCCCGAGCACTCATGGCAGACGGCAATCTTCGCGCCCTTCGCCGCCCCAGACCCAAGGCAGGTGGCGCATTCTTCCGTAATGTCGAGCTCGATCGGCACCTTGCCACCGAGCGCGGCCGTGCGGAATGGCACCTCGAGCGTGGTCTCCACACTCTGCCCTTGCTCAGGCTCGCTGGCCTTCGGGCCTTTGGCACCGCCACCAAACATCGAGCTGAAGATGTCGCCGAGGCCACCGAGGCCACCGACATCAAACTCGTCGTAGCGATAACTCTGCCCAGCAGCCCCCGGCGGCGCGCCCGCCGGACGAGCCCCACCGCGCGAACCGCGCGGGATGTTATCAAAGGCGCCCAGTCGACGCATCTCGTCGTACTGTTCGCGTTTCTTTTTGTCGCCCAGCACCTGATACGCTTCCGAAATTTCTTTGAAGCGATCGGCGGACTTGGTGGCGCCCTTGTTGGAATCGGGATGGTGTTCTTTGGCGAGGCGGCGGTACTGCTTTTTAATATCCTCCGCCGTCGCCGACGAAGAGACGCCGAGGACGCTGTAATAGTCTTTCTGAGCCATCGGCGGAGTCGCCCGTTACTCGGCGGCGGCGTCAGCCGGCGCCGACCACTGTTTGACCACCACACGCGCGGCCCGCAACAGCTGCCCGTTGAACAGGTAGCCGACCTGATACACCATTCCCACGAGCTGATCTTCGTCGGGGCTCCCTGCCGGCATCGTGGTCAGCGCTTCGTGCACCGCGGGATCAAAGGGGACGTCCACCGGATTCACGACTTCGAGCCCGTGACCGGCGAGCGACTTAAATAATTTCTTCTCCACCATCTCGGCGCCCTGCACCACGGCGGCGGTCTCCACCTGACTGGGGTCGAGGTGCGCAAAGCGGCCGAGGTCATCGAGCGCGTCGAGAATACCGCGAATCAAGATGCCCATCCCCTTGAGTTCCGCTTCCTGCCGCTCGCGCACGGTGCGCTTGCGGTAGTTGTCGTACTCGGCGAGGAGGCGCAGGTGTTTGTCGCGCTGTTCGTTGAGCTGCGTGGACAGCGTCGCGATCATGGCGTCGGTATCCGATCCTCCTTGAGGAACGGAGGCGGCACTCTCGGATGCGGCATAATCAGCGGCGTCAGGACCATCGCCGTCGGGGGCTGTCTGTGCGGAGGTATCGGTAAAGTCAGTCATTGGGTGTTTTGAATTTCGCGTCTGGAAGAACGTAGTTGCAACGGCCGTGCCACGCCGGTCTGCCGGAATGCCAGTCCGCGTGGGGGGCTCACTAAACCTACGGGGCTGTGCGGCTTCCGTTTCGCCTAAATCGGCCCTGGGGCCACCGTCGTTGGCAGAGCCCGTCCGCCTTAGAGGCCCTTGGTGAGGGCTCGCCGGAGGGCATTGAGGGCTGCCTGCGCCGCCCGCTCTCGAATTTCGGGGCGATCTCCGTAGAGGTTCGCCGAAAAGGTCTTGAGGGAGTCGCCGAGCGCCACCCCAAAACAGACCATGCCGACCGGCTTTTCGGGCGTTCCTCCACCCGGCCCTGCCACCCCCGTCACACTGAGTGCGGCCGAGGTCTTGAACCGCTTTTGCGCGCCTAAGGCCATCTCGCCGGCGGTCGCCTCGCTGACGGCCCCATGCGCGGCCAGCGTCTCGGGACGCACGTCGAGATGCGAGACTTTGACCTCGTTGGCGTAGGCCACCACGCCGCCCAGCAATACGTCGCTGGATCCCGGCACAGCCGTAATGCGCTGCCCGAGGAGACCGCCGGTGCAGCTCTCGGCGAGTGCGAGCGTAAAACCGCGCGCACGCATTTCGGACAACACGATCGCGGCGAGGTCGTCATTCCCCTCACCGTAGATGGCGTGGCCGACCTGCGCCCGAAGTGCCTCCGCGCCCTGCGCGAGCAACGCATCGGCGTCTCCCCCGCTGAGATTGCGGGCGGTGAGACGCAGATCCACCCCCGCCACCCCTGGGAGATAGGCAAGCGAGAGCCCGAACGGCGCCTTGGCAAGGGGGCCGAGCAGGTCAGCGAGCGCTGACTCCGCGATACCGCTCGTGCGGAGTGTGCGCGAGCGAATCACGAGCGGCGTTCCGGTCAGGCGCTGTTCGATGCGCGGGAGCAATGCATCCGCGAGCATCCCACGCATCTCGCGCGGCACCCCCGGGAGCATCGCCACCCAACGGCCGCGGTCGTCTTCGAGCCATATGCCAGGCGCAGACCCGTGATTATTCACGAGAATGTCGCATCCCTCGGGAATCATCGCCTGCTGGTAGTTGGCTTTGGGCAACTCGCCCGGCCACCCACGTGCCTTCCAGCGCGCCTTGAGATTGTCGACAATCTCTTCGTCGAGGCGCATGGCGCGACCAAAAATGGCAGCGATGGATTCTTTGGTGAGGTCGTCGGAGGTGGGACCGAGTCCGCCCGTCGTGATAACTGCACCACTACGGTCGAGTGCGTCGCGAACGGCCGACGCAATTTCGCTCGCGCTGTCGCCGCAGGTGGTGCGGCGCACAATCGCCACACCGCGCGACGCGAGCTCACGCGCCAGATGCGCGGCATTGGTGTCGATGGTGAAGCCGAGCAGGAGCTCGTCGCCGATGGTGACTACTTCGATCTGCATAGTGGCCCTGCGACTGCGAGTAAACGGTTGACCGTTTGCCGTTGTCCGTTCATTGCGCGGCGATCGAATTTCTGGCAACGGGAACTTCAACGGACAGCGACTGACGAATTACGGCTTACTCGCTTTGGTCGTAAACACATACCCAAACCGCCACAAGTACACCGCCATCGAATACACCGTCAGCGCCACACTCGCGATCATCGTGATGGCTCCAATCACGCCGGCTGCAATGGCAAAGAAGTCCCAGCCCATGCGATCGCGCGTGTCGGCCACGTCGGCGGTGGCGACGAAAAACCAGAAGTACGCCGAGCCAATCCAGATCAGCTGGAAGATCGTCTTGAGCTTGGCCGGCCCAATGGCGGCTATCACTACGCCGCGGCGGGCGGCCATCTGCCGCATCACGGTCATCGCGAGTTCGCGGCCGAGCACGATGAACGCCACCCACCAGGGAAAGGCGAGCCGCCAATCGACGCTTCCCAAGTGAATGACAAACGGGTAATGCGACATCACTTCGCGCGGCGGAATAAATGTCGTGAGCCAGCGCAGGAGTGGATCGGACGCCGGCGCTTGCAGATAGAACATCGGCACAAAGGTACCGAGCAGGAGCAGTTTGTCGGCGAGTGGATCGAGCATCTTGCCGAGATCTGTCACCTGCCCACGTGTGCGCGCGAGCATGCCGTCGTAATAATCGGTCACCGAGACGGCGAGGTAGAGTACAAACGCCGCAAGCCGATATCCCGGATCGTTCTGCAGCGGAAGCCAGACGAGCAGCGGCGTGAAGAAGATGCGGCCGACCGTGAGCCAGTTGGGGAGATTCACTCGATATTCGGCTGGAGGCTACGCCAACGTCTTGAGAACCAACTTGCTTACCGCGCGTAGCGTGTCGAACACGCCGTCGCCCTTGACCGCGACCGCCTCAAAGAAGGTCGCGCGCTCAATCCACTCGCCGGTGGGGAGCTGCTCAATGAGATGTTCGCCCGGACGGAACGGATCGGCCGTTTGCCGCTGCCGCGAAACATCCGTGACTTCCCACCCGGGGTTCAGCGCACCCTGCAAATCTGCGAGGGGCGACGCATTGGGGAGATCGCGTTTGTTGTACTGAATCACGAACGGCATCTTCGTGAGATCATAGCCATACTCGGCCATGTTGTCGTACAGGTTCTGCATCGCTTCCTGATTCGCTTCCATGCGTTCGACTTGCGAGTCGGCCACAAAGACGATGCCGTCGACGCCCTTCAGGATGAGCTTCCGCGAGGCATTGTAGTACACCTGCCCCGGCACCGTGTACAGGTGAAAGCGCGTTTTGAAACCGCGAATCGTGCCGAGGTCGACTGGCAGAAAATCAAAGAACAGGGTGCGTTCGGTCTCGGTGGCAAGCGAGATGAGCTTACCGCGGGTATCCGGTTTCACCTTGGTGTAGACGTGCTCGAGATTGGTCGTCTTACCGCCCAACCCTGGGCCGTAGTAGACGATTTTGCAGTTGATCTCGCGCGAGGCGTAGTTGATCATCGACATGGCTGAGTCTCCTTATCCGAACAGCTTGTCGATTTCGTCTTCGGCGCCCGCGAGCAACCCCGGCGCCTGCGGCTGCCCGGACGCATGGCGCGCGAACACTTCTTCGAATTGCCGCGTCAGCTCGTGCACGGTGTCCTTCATCTTGAGGCGCACGAGACCCAGTGTCGTGCGGTTATCGAACAACGCGACGAGAATCACTCGGCGCGCAATATCCGCGAGGTACATCGACTCTTTTTCGCCCTGGTGAAAGAGCGAGTTGAAGTCATTTTCTCCGATGAGTTTCGCCAGCTGGTCGTTGGCACTGAAGTCGGCCGCGGTGAGCGTCGCGAACGCGGTGGGATCGAACGAAGGCTGCTCCCCCACCGTGGCCACAAGCTGGCCGGTGCGGTCGACCAACAGCGCGCAGCGCGCGTTGCTGTTGAAGAGAAACTTCTGGAGCGTGTGGGTGATCGCCCCGAAGTCGTCTTCGGTAAAGGACCAGCTCCCAGCGCCAACACTCATGCGGGTGAAGTCCTGAAAAAGGTGATCACGTCATTGCCCGTCGCGCCGAGAATGCCTGCGCGATGGTGACCCCGTCTGCGTATTCGAGGTCGCCGCCGACGGGCATGCCACGCGCCAGCCGGGTTACCGATACTGGGAACGCGGCAAGCTGCTCTTGAACATACAACGCGGTCGCGTCTCCTTCGAGCTTTGGGTTGGTGGCGAGGATAACTTCCCGCACCCCCCCAGCCCGCACGCGCCCGACCAGCGCCTCCACCGTCAGCTGTTCCGGCCCGATCCCGTCCAGCGGGGACAGGCGGCCGCCCAACACGTGATACACCCCGCGGAACTCGCTGGTTCGCTCGATCGCGGCAATGTCGCTGGCCTCTTCGACCACGCAAATCATTGCGGCATCCCGACGGCTATCCCGACAAATCGCGCAGCGCGGTTCCTCGGTGAGATTAAAGCACACCTCGCAGGCGCGCACTCGCTCCACGAGCGTCGCGAGGACCTGCGCCAGCCGCTTGCTCTGTTCCGGCGGCTGCTTGAGCAGGTGAAAGGTGAGCCGCAGGGCTGACTTCCTCCCAATCGTGGGGAGGCGAGCCAGTTCGGTCACGAGATCGTCGATAGCCGACATTTAGAACGGAAGCTTAAAGCCGGCGGGGAGGTTGAGCCCCCCCGTGAGTTTGCCCATTTCGCCTTTGGCCGCCTCGGCCGCTTTGCGCTGCGCGTCGGAGACCGCCGCCGCCACGAGATCTTCGAGGAGCTCGACGTCTGCTGGGTTCACGACGCTCGGGTCAATCATCACTTTGCGCACATTGCCTTTGCCGTCCGCCTCCACGCGCACCATGCCGCCGCCGGACGAACCCGTCACGCTCACGCGTTCCAGCTCGTCCTGCAGCTGCTGCATGCGCGACTGCATCTCGCCCACCTGCTGCGCCATTTTCAGAAAGTCCATCACCGGTCCAGTCGTCTGGTCAAAGTCGGAAGCGCGGGGCCGAGTTGGACCCGCACGGCATCAGTCGATGAGTCGCAGATCGAGCAACTCGACGGCGGCATCGAGCACGGGATCGCGTTTGCGGAGCATCGTCACTCGATTGGCAATCACATCGTCCGCGGTGAGGCGACTGCCCCGCGTCTCACCGGCCATCTTGATGGCGATTTTCGATGCGCCGTCAAAAATGGTCCGCACGGCGGCGAGAATCGGCGCCTGGTTTGCCTCGAGGGCCGACGCAATGGCATCAGAGTTCACCCCCACCGTGATCACGCCCTGTGCCGTGACCGCGACGGGCGTCCCCTCGGCGAGGGCACTCGCAATGACGCCACGGCCGGTGGCGCGTACCGCTTCGATCACATCGTCCCAGTGTTCGGAGAGGCGGTTGATGTCGAGCGCCTGCATTTTGCGCGCGACTGGTGCCACATCGGCGAGGGGCGCGGTCTCCGCCACCTTCGCTGGACGCTCTGCGCGCGCGAGCGGCGGCGGCGCGATGGGGCGCCCCTCAGACGGCGCCTCCATTGGCGGCGAGGCCAGTCGTGCCGATGGTACCGATGGTGCCGATGGTGCCGATGGTGCCGATGGTAGCGTTGGCGCACTCGACGGCGCAGCCATTGGCGCCGAATCAAACGCGCGTGACGGTGTACGAGCCGAAGCGCTGTCGGCCATCATTGGGGCGCGCACATCGCTGGGTGCCGAGCGACGCGTTCCGCCGCCTCCCACCGTTGCCGAAGCGCCGCCGCCACCGCCGGCCAGTCCTCGAAGCACGTCCTCAAGGCCGAGCGTTTTATCGAGCAACGCAAAACGTACGAGCAAGGTTTCGAACAGCATCTGTGGCTGTCCGCTCCGGCGGAAATGCGGTTCGATTTCCACCAGCATCGTCATCATGCGCAGCAGGTCGCCACTGGAGAACTTGTCTTTGCGGGCTTCGAGGGCGAGGCGCAAATGGTCCGAGAGATCGGGCACCGCGCCACCGAGCGTGATCGCCAACTGCGCGCGCACCACATCACCGAACCCCGCGAGCAGCAAGCCAAAGTCCACGCCATAATCGCCGAGTCGCGCGGCGGCGCCAAACACATCACCCGCGCGTCGTTCGCCAACAATATCGAGCAACGCCACATATTCGTCTTCGTGCACCAAGCCAAGCGCGTCGCGCACGCGTTGCGCTGTTACGGTGCCCTCGCCGAGTGACAGCACTTGGTCGGTGAGCGAAAGTGCGTCGCGCATGGAGCCATCGGCGGCGCGCGCGAGCATGCCGAGCGCGTCGGATTCCGCGGTGATCCCTTCGAGAGCGAGCACGGCGGAGAGCCGTTCGCGCACATCGTGCGGACCAATGCGCTTGAGATCAAATCGCTGCACGCGCGAGAGCACCGGCGCGGCGGCCTGCGCAATCTTCTGCGGCTCAGTGGTGGCAAAGGCAAACACCACACGCGGCGGCGGCTCTTCGAGAATCTTGAGGAGCGCATTCCACGCTTCGCGCGTGAGCATGTGCGCTTCGTCAATGATGTACACCTTGTACTGATCCGGCCCGCTCGGTGCATACATCGCGCGCTCGCGCAGGTCGCGGGCGTCGTCCACGCCGCGGTTCGAGGCGGCGTCGATTTCTACCACATCAAGACTCGCCGAGCCCGCCCAAATGCGCGTGCACGAACCACACTCGCCGCACGGTTCGCGGTCTGGCTGACGCTTCTCGCAGTTAAGCGCCATAGCGAGCACGCGAGCAAGGGTTGTCTTGCCGGTGCCGCGAGGTCCGCAGAACAGATAGGCGTGCGCTACTCGGTCGCCGGCAATCGCGTTGCGCAACGTGGTCGCGACGTGCGATTGCACGGCGACATCCGCAAAGCGTTTGGGGCGGTACTTTCGAGCGAGGGCGAGCGACATACATAGAAATTAGCGCCGAGCGGGGCGGGAGGTTAGTGAGGGCTGAAATGGGTTTTCCCCCCACACATCCACCCTCCCAGCCGTGCCCGCTGCCACAGCCCCCCAGCCCGGCTTCAGTGTCCGGAATTCTCCCCTTCGCCCTTGACCGGGACGGCGCAGACGGACTAGACTGCCCTCCATGAACGTCGGCGCCGCCACCTACTTTTATTACTACTATCGCACCCCAGTCACGGGTCGCGGCGGTAGGGGTTAGCGCGCACACAGCGCCGTAACAGCTCCCGCAAGCACGAGGCCCGTGGAAACTCCACGGGCCTTTTTCGTTTGCGCCCATCTCTCCCGACCGCCTTTGGAGGCCCCGTGATTCTCGTCACCCGAACCCACATTACCCCCGCTGAACTCGACGGTATTCGCGAGTTCATGGAGGCACGTGGATTGCGCACCCACGTCTCCACCGGCGTCGACCGGACTGTCATCGGCTGCATTGGCGACGTCGGGGGCATCGACGAAGGCGCCGTCCGGGCGCTCTCTGGGGTGGATTCCGTGCACCGCGTGCGCAAGCCGTACCGCCTCGCGTCGCGCGAGTTCGTGGCGTCTCGCACCACTATCGCGCTCGGCGATGCGGCCGGCACAATCATCGGCGGTCGGGAAATCGTGATCGCCGCTGGCCCGTGCTCGGTAGAAGGGCGCGCGATGCTCATGGAGACGGCCGAGGGCGTGCGGGCCGCCGGTGCCGCCGTATTGCGTGGAGGTGCCTTCAAGCCCCGCACCTCACCGTACGCATTCCAAGGACTCGGCGAGGAGGGGCTCGATCTCCTCGCCGAGGCACGAGCACGCACCGGCATGCCCATTGTGAGTGAAGTGATGGACCCGCGACAGGTGGAGATGATGGCCGAACGCGTGGACATTTTGCAAATCGGCGCGCGCAACATGCAGAACTATGCGCTGCTCGCCGAGGTGGGACGGGTCCGCCGGCCGGTGCTGCTCAAGCGCGGTCTCTCGGCAACCATCAGCGAGTTGTTGCAGGCGGCCGAGCACATCATGGCGCAGGGGAATCGCCAGGTGATGCTGTGCGAACGCGGCATTCGCACCTTTGAGACGGCGACGCGCAACACGTTCGACGTCGCGGCGGTGCCGGTACTCAAAGCCGAGACGCATCTGCCGGTGATTGTGGACCCCAGTCATGCGGCGGGGCGCGCGGATCTCGTGGCACCGCTCGCATTTGCGGCGATCGCGGCTGGTGCCGATGGATTGATTATTGAGGTGCATCCCCGCCCTGCGGAAGCGCAGAGCGATGGTGACCAATCGCTCACGATCGACGCCTTCGCTTCGATGATGCGCGCGCTGGCTCCCTTCGCGGCCGCGGCGGGCCGGACACTCGGTGAGCCGGTAGCCCCTGCGTCGATCGGCGCTGAGGCGAGCGCGCAGTCAGCGTGGGTCGCATGACGCCCGCCGCACCGATCGACGCCGAGTTGAAGGCGTTGCGTGCGCAGGTGGAGGGCATTGACGATCAACTCGTGGCGCTGATTGCCGAGCGCGTGGCGTTGGCGCGAGCCGTTGGTGAGCTCAAGCACGCGCGTGGGCTTCCCTTGCTGGACGCGACGCGCGAAGCGGCCGTGGTGCGTCGCGCCGGCCTCCGCGCGCGCGATGCTGGCGTGAGCGACGAACCCGTGCGCGCCATCTTCTGGCAGCTCATTGAACTCTGCCGACATGCACAGGAGCGCCCGCGATGATCGCGCAGGAACGTATTGCTATCCTCGGGCTCGGACTCGTTGGTGGCTCTCTGGCCCGCGACCTGTCCGCGCGCGGCGCACAGGTGATGGGCTACGACATCGACCCGCTGCAGCTGCGCGCGGCGCAGCGGGCCCGTGCTATTCGCGAGATCGTGGACTCGGACTTCACCACGCTCGCCACCGCGACGATTGTGGTGCTCTGCGTGCCGGTGGATGCGGCCCCAACGCTGCTCGAGGCCATCGCCCCACACCTTGGGGCGTGCACGCTTATCACTGACGTCGGAAGCACCAAACTCGCCATCGGCACGCGGGCTGCCGCGCTCGGCGTGCGCACACGTTTTGTGGGCGCACATCCAATGGCCGGTGACCATCGGGCCGGATTTGCCGCGTCCACGTTGGGGATGTTTACGGGGGCCCGAGTGTATCTCTGTCCTTCGGCGGAATCTTCAACGGCCGCAAAAACCAAGGCGCTGGATCTCTGGCACGCCCTCGGCGCCGATGTGCGATGGACCACGCCCGAGGCGCATGATGCCGAGGTGGCGTATACGAGCCACCTCCCCCACCTGCTCTCGGCGGCGCTGGCGCGCACCATCGAACGTGCGGGACATGACCGTGCCGCGATGGGCGCGGGCGGACAGTCGATGACGCGTCTCGCCGCTTCGTCGCCTGCGATGTGGCAGGCCATTGTCGCCACCAATCACGAGGCCATCGCGCGCGCGCGCTGTCGGAATGCGCCGCGGAACTCGAGGCGGTGCGCGAAACCGTAGCGCGGGGCGACGTGGAGGCGGTGTGCCGGCTATTCACGCACACCGGCCGCTGGCTGGCGGAGCCCACGCCGTAAGTCTTAGCACTCGCAAGAAAAAAGCGCGGGGGGGCACCCGATAGAATCGGATAACCCCCCGCGCCAGTGCCCCAGGCCTGACGATGCGACGTACGACATCACGTACCGTTGCTTCCTTTCGGACCTGGCGGGGTTGGTGCGCGTGCGACCACCGGGACCTGGGACTCCGGAAATGTAAACAGGGCGAGGCCGGTTTTGCACCGACCCCGCCCCGTTTTTCTGCCGGTTCCTATACCAGAATAGGCTTGAGCGCCTCGGCCGCCCGCTGCATCTCGGACAGGGTGCCAATCGAGATGCGCAGCTGCGTGTTGAGCGGCGGGAACTGACGCCCTACGGCCACGCCGCGCTTGAGTGCCTCAGCCTTGAACAGCTTGACGTCCTTGCGGATGTCCACCATCAAGAAGTTGGCGTCTGAGATGCCCACCGCGAAGCCCGCGCTCTCAAAGAATTTGCGCGTGAAGGCCTTGGCCTCGCGATTCTTCTTCTGCTCGGCTGCAATGTGTGCCGTGTCCGTAATGGCCACCGCGGCACCGGCGAGCGCGAGCTGATTCACGCCGGAGTCGAGGATCCACGGGCTGATTTTGTCGAGCGCTTCCGGTAGCCCAATCGCGTAGCCGCAACGCACGCCCGCCATGCCGAACACCTTGGACATCGTGCGCGTGACAATCACATGCGGGTTCTGCATCGCCAACGGAATGGCGGTGGCGTAGGCGGGATCATCCACATACTCGTGATACGCCTCATCTACGAGGATGGTGGTCTGCGGGGATGTTTTGCCGACCTGCTCGACGAACGCCGCGACGGCGGCCTTGCCATGCACCGTCGCCGTGGGATTGTTGGGATTGCAGAAGTACACGAGCCCAGCGCCCTTGGACGCTTCGGCCATGGGCTGAAGGTCGAGCCGTAACTTGGCGTCCACCGGCACAGCGCGAACAGATGCGCCGAGGAATTTCGCAAAGTTCGCGGAGGTCTCGAAGGTGGGCGAGGCCACCACCAGCGCGCGTTCCTTAGAGGTGAGCGCCTGCACCGTCACCCGTAGCAGTTCACCGCTGCCGCAGCTGAGCAAGACGTTCTCACTCTTCACGCCGTGGAGCTTGGCGATGGCGGCGCGAAGGTCTTCTTCAAACTTAAACGGATAGCGATTGGCCTCGGCGAACGCGCCGTGCATCGCCTGAAAGACTTTTTCGCCGGCGCCGTTTGGGTTTTCGTTGCTATCAATGCGAATGATGCCGTTCGCGGCCGCCGCCATGCGGTCGGCGCGTCGCCCGGTACTCGACTGCGCATACAGCGCCTCGCGGCCGCGACCATGGATCAGCGGAAGGGCGAGCACACCTGCGCCACCGGCGCCGATGGAGGTGAGAAACGCTCGACGAGACACCGACATCAGCGACTCCGGGAAGAGGGGGACTACGCCGAAGGGGTGAGCCCCGGCCACGACGCTAAGTTGTAGGTCGCAATGGTAAAGAGATAGTGCGCACCGTCTTCGCCATGGGCGGCACGCACCGCATCGGCGGCGCGCTTCACCGCCGCCTCGGTGGCAAAGGGCGGCTCCAGCGACTCTTCGATCACCCCGTTCGCGTGCTTCACGCCAGCGGCGTCGAGGAAGGTGATCTGAATAGCCGGCTCAAACTCCACATACAGGAGATGGAGCAGGTCGAGTTCGTCTTGGTTGCTTTCGGCGTTCATGCGCACGATTTCACGCGCGAGCCGGTCCACCGGCCACGACATCAGCGTTGCGGCGCGGAAACCGCCGCCGCGCGAAACGAGGCGCTGCACGAATCCAGCGCGGACATCACGATGCGCGGTCATGGCCTTGGTCACGAGGGCCAAGCGGCGGGCGGGAGCGAGCGAACGATACGGAGTTGGATTTGCCATACTGAAAGCTAGCTAATCGGCGAGCCCGCGTCCTTGCACCGTCATCATGGTGCCAAGGAGCTCGAGGAGCTGGGTTTCGGCCCCGTCTGGCGCGATGGCCGAAAAAGTGCCGCGTACCACGCTCACATTGCGCCCTTGGCGCACCACCTCGCCCCGCGCGATAAACCGCGCCCCCTTGGCCGGCGCGAGGAGATTCACCTTGAACTCAATGCTCAGCACCGCTGCGTCATCCGGCATCAGCGTGAGCGCGGCATAGCCGCAGGCGGAGTCGGTTACGGAAGCACCGACCCCCGCGTGCAGAAAGCCATGTTGCTGCACCAAGTCGTTCCGAAACGGGAGCGTAATCTCGACGCGTCCTGGAGCCACGCTGCCGAGCGACGCTCCCAGCAGTTGAAGGAACGCTTGTTTGTCGAAGCTCGTGCGAATGCGCGACTCAAGCGCTGTCTGCAACGCGTCGGCGCCGAGAGCCCCGGCGCCGGACGGTCCATGGGCGTGAGTTCCGCTCACGGCAAGGTGACAGGAGCGCCAGCGGCGGTCCAAGCGCGCCAGCCACCGTCCATCGACACCACGTTGGTGTAGCCCATCTTCTGCAAGACGTCACCGGCGAGTGCAGATCGGAACCCGCCGCCACAATACAGAATGATCTCGGCGTCCTTGTTGGGAATGGCCACCTCAACATCTCGCTCAATCACGCCCTTCCCGAGATGAATCGCCCCCTCGGCGAAGCCCATGTTCCATTCACGATCTTCGCGCACATCCACGAGCACGACGTCGGGATTGGCGAGCTGACGCTCCAACGTCTGCGGCACGTTCAACTCACGCACGCGGGATTTGGCGTCGTCTACCAGAACCAGGAAACCAACGGCATGCTGCGTCATAACCACCTCACGATTGGGATTACTGGATAATGTCGCGAAGAACGATCGCCGCGCGTTCCACATCGGCGGCAGAGGCATCGAGATGCATCACAGCGCGAATTCTTGACGAGCTCCACACCGAGAATCGGACGCCCTGCTCCAGTGCGCGCTGCGCCACGGTGGAGCCGTCGAGATGCGACGGGAGGTCGGTCATCACGATGTTGGTATCGGGCGGCACCACGCGCGCCGCTGGCGCCTCCGCCACAATACTGGCGAAGCGTTTGGCATTTCGGTGATCCTCGGCGAGGCCCTCGTAGTGGTGGTCTAGCCCGTAGATCGCAGCGGCCGCAAGAACGCCGGACTGGCGCATGCCGCCACCAAACCGCTTGCGCGCCTCCCACGCCGCCTCAATGACGGCGGCCGACCCCGCCAGCGCGGAGCCGACGGGCGCCCCGAGTCCTTTGGAGAAGGACACCATCGTCGCGTCGGCACAACGCGTGAAGTCCGTGAGCGGCGTGCCGGTGGCCACGTGCGCATTCCACAGACGAGCGCCATCGAGAAAGACGGCGAGTTTCATGGAGCGACCCACGGCGGCGAGCGCCGCCAGTTCATCGGCAGGCGTGACCACCCCGCCTGCACCGGCGTGCGTGTTCTCGAGCGCGAGCAACGTGCACCGTGGCGCGTCTTGGCTCGGCGAACGGAGCGCGGCGGCCAGCGTGTCGCGCGTGATGCGCGGTGCGCCGCGCACCAACCGAACCTGCACGCCGGCCAATGCAGCCGCCCCCGCCATTTCCCAGTTCACGAGATGCGAATCGTCGTGCGCGAGGATTTCCGTGCCGGGGCGGGAGAGCGCCCACACGGCCGCCTGGTTCGCCATCGTGCCCGTCGGAAAGAACAACGCGCGTTCTGTGCCGAGCATTTCGGCTACGCGATGCTCAAGCCGCCGCACGGTGGGATCGCCGTCGAGCACATCATCGCCGACCTCGGCGTCGGCCATGGCGCGCCGCATGCCGGGGACAGGCTTGGTGACGGTATCGCTACGGAGATCAATGACGGAGGACATCAGGCCCACGGAGTGAGGCGTTCGTCGCGGCGGTGCTCATGCACCTGCGACACCAGCGCGCCGACAATAAAGATAAGGGCCGCGTAGTACACCCAGAACACCACGACGACGATCGCCGACACGGTGGAGGTGTACAGCGATCCGGGATTGAACTCGTGAATGACGACCGCAAACAGACTGCGGGCGATTTCGAACAACACACCGCTCGTGACGGCGCCGATGACCGCCTGTTGCCAACGCATTTTTCGGGCGGGGAGCGTTTTATACACGGCAAAAAAGGTCGCCGCCAACAGGCCAAAGGCCGCCACGCGCCCGCCCAGATAAATGAGCGGCTGCATCACGTTCTGATTGTGCAGCCCCCACTGACTCAGAATGGCCACGCCACTCGACCGTGCGAGCGCGATGTACGCACTCAGCCCCACCCACGCCACGACCAGCGCCGTGGAGACCACGGTGGCACCAACATCGAAGAGCTTTCCCAGCACGATTCCGCGCCCGCCGTCCTCGTTGAACACGCGCGTGAGCACCGACCGCATGGAACCGAAGAGCCGCGTGGAAAACCAGACAAATGCGAACGCCCCAATGAAGCCGGCCTTTCCTTTGGTGCGCACCACGTCGTGCAGCACCGGGTCGAGCATCGATCCGCCACCACTGAAGGTGAGAGGAAAGAGTTGTGATACGAAATCCGCCACAGCCGTACTCGACGCCTTGGCCGATTTGTCGAGCACAAAACCAATGGCCGAGGCGAGCAACAAAAAGAAGGGCACGCCGGCGAGGACAATATTGAACGCGACTCCGCTTGCCAGAAAGAAAATGTCGTCGTCCCCACCTTTTACCCAGATGCGGCGCGCATAATCCCAGGCGACAACAAGCGGCCCCGACGCGCCACGAGAGCGCGCCGGGGCCACAGGCGGATGCACGGGTGAGACCGGCAAGGCCGTTTACTGCTCCATCACGATCAGAAATTTCGACGCGGCCCAGAATTTCTCCGCATTCGTAATCTTGATGCCACCCTTGATGCGTCCGTTCTTGTCGGGCTGCGTCTCAAGCGCCGACACATCCTGGAGCGAGATGATGCGGTAGGTCTTGTCCCCCTTCGGGAACGCGAGCTCGCTCATCTTCGTCTTGTCCATCGCCAGAAAATCCGCCGGGTTGAGATCGCGGGCCGGCACCTGCGACTTGCCGAGTCCGAGCACGCCGCCCTTTTGCTCCACGATCTTGCGCTGAATGAGTTCTTCTTTGGTGCCGAACACGTAGTACACCGTGTTGCGCTCGGTGGTGAGCGCCGCTTTTTCGGTGTTCAACTGCGTTTTCTCGGTGGTCAGCACCGCCTTTTCCTGCTTGAGCGTGGTGTTCTCGGCCTTGGCGGCCGCGAGCTGCTCGGTCAGAGCGACGATCTCCGTCTTCTGGTTTTCGATGATCGAGGTGAACGCCTTGATCGTCGAGTCATACTGGGCCAGCTGCGTGGTGAGCGAGCTGTTGTTGGCGGTCATGTCCTGCACGCGCTTGCGGCTCGCGGCCAACCGTGACTCGCTTTCGTTGAGACGGTCGGTGAGTTCCTTGATCTTCACCTTGATCGTCTCGCGCATTTGCGCGGGCGTCTGGGAGCTCTCCATTTCGCCATTCGCCCCCTGCACGGGCTTGCCGGCGTTCCGGCTGCGCACTTCGGCGATCTGCGTGTTGACGTCCGCAATGAACTGCGACGTCTGCATCACGTCCTTGAGGAGTGAGTCTTTTTCGGCCGAAATCGTCTGAATCTCTTTGAGCGACTTTTCAAGCTCCGGCTTCGACCGATCGCAAGCGGCAACGAGCGCAACGAGGGCGAACAGCGCGGTTACGTTTTTCAGCATATAGTCTTGCCTCCCAAGTGATACAAGATGGCGCCGTCCACAATGGCGTCGCCAAGGGTTGTGAACGCCTACTCGCCGGCGTCCGGGTCGTCGGGTGCGGCCACGTGTCCGTGACCGCCATCCGCTGGTGCCGCGCGATGCATCGGCGCCACCTTCACATACTGCTCCACTGTCGCCGCCGTTCCACCGATGCCAAGCTGGTTAAAAAGGAAGCGGAACTTTGCGTCGTACGCGGTGTCCAACGCGGCCGCCGTCGAGGCGTCCAGCGACCAGAGCTGCCGCTTGAACGGGCCAATCGCCTTTTTGCGCGCCTTGTAATAAAACTGCTCGTCTGAATCCTTTGGCTTCCGCTCGTCTGCGGCGTTCACGCGAAGCCACGCATACATCTCGTCGCGCAACGCAGCGGGCAGATGCTCGTAGAGCATCGTCTGGAAACCCGTGGCCAAATGAATTTCCGCCGTCTCCGCACGCGGGAAGGCGTCGAACGCGCTGTCGGGGAGCGTGCTCGCACCGTGCTGCACGGCGCCGCTCATCCCATACTCGTCGCGGGCCACCTTCCCGAGCGCCGCAAGCGTGTCGATGTCGAGCGACACGGCGGCGATCGAACCGTCGGGGAGCACAATGCCCCCGTGCGATGTACCGCTCTGCACGCTGATCTTCGACAACCCCGTCACGCCGGGCGCTTCGCGCGCCAGCGTACGGTTGTAGCCATCCATGAAGGCGCGGAGTTCCTCGACGGTAGAGTTGGAAGTCCCAACTTCGCCAATCTCTCCGCCCAGCGAGATCGTGACCCCAGCTGGCTCGAGCGCGCGCACATGCCGCGTGAGTTCGACGCCGACTTCAAAGTTGAGCCGCTGTTGCGCGTCGAGCGTGTCGTGCGCGAGGTCCACCAGCGTGGAGGTGTCGAGGTCGATGTTATAGAACCCGGCCTGCACCCCTTCGGTGGCGAGCAACTTCACGTTCTGCACTTCTTCCGCCGCGTTCACGGCGTATTTCTTGGCGTTCACTTGAAAGTGGTCGCCCTGCACGAAGACGGGACCGCGATATCCCTCGCGGAGCGCCGCCGCGAGAATCACGGCCACGTATTCCGCTGGGCGCTGATCGGTGTAGGCGATTTCGGAACGCGCGATTTCAAAAATAAAGGCGCCCGCCTTGGTCGCGAGCGCGGTCCGAAACACGGCGCGCGCCGTGTGATAAGTGCGACCACGCACATTGATGGCCGGCACGGTAAAGCCGTGGCAGAGTCCCTTGCCACGCGCAATGTAGAGATCGTGAATCGAGGCGGAGCGCACACCCACGGCCTGCCCGATTTCCCAGATCGCCCAGCGCGCCCAATCTTTGGATTCGGCCTCGCCGAACACGGCGCGTTCCACCAGCGCGTCCATGAGCGGGCCGCGCAACGCGTCTGCGTCGCGCACGTGGATCGTGTGCCCTTCAATCGTAGCGGCGGGAGCGAGGAGCGCTTGGAGCGCGTCGTGGTGCGTCATTGCGGCGGGCGTGGGAGTGAGGCAGCAACGGCCGCGTGCCGGCCAAGAGCGGAGCCGGACGCGTTCACTATCAATAGATGAATCTGCCCCCGCGCCAAGGCCGAATCAACGGTCCAATAACTGTTTCAGACGGCCCAGCGGCCCGAACCGAGCGGCCTAACCCCATCAGCGAGTTCTGCCCGCGCCAGCACCTTCCCGGCCTCCACCCCTGGCTGGTTGAGCGGGTCGACGTGGTACAGGGCTCCGGCGTACACCGTGGCAAACATCAGGAACATCAGGAGCCCGCCCACCGCGCGTGCATCCGTCTGGTCCACCGACAACGTCTGATTGGGGCGGCCAGCGTGCGCCAGCGCCGCGGCCGTCGCGCGCTGTTCCGCGTCCAGCAGATCGCCAAAGCTTCGTCCGCTCAAATATCCGAGTTCACCCGCCAACGCTGGCGGTGGCTCCGGAATGGCGAGGTCCGTCGTTCGCGATCGCTCCACCAAAAAGGTCACCGTCTTGTCGGTGGGGCCTTCCATATACAGCTGCAACTGGCTGTGTTGATCGGTCGCACCGAGTGCGGCCACCGGCGTCGGGCCGACGGCGGTGCCGTCAGCATCCACCTTCCCAAGACTCTCGCCCCACAACTGCGCAAACCAAGGCGCCATGTCGCGCAACGCGTCGCTGTACGGCATCATCACGTGAATGCCCTGTCCGTGGCGCGTATGCGCGCGCCACTGCAAGAGCGCAAACACGGCGGCCCCGTTGACGGCGAGATTTTGCGATGCCGCACGCTGCACCACTTCGCGTGCACCGGCGAGCAGTGCCGCCGTATCGATTCCCACGAGCGCCGCGGGGAGCATCCCCACCGGCGTGAAGATGCTGTAACGTCCACCGACATTCGCGGGCACGCTGAATACCGGAATCCCTTCACGCTCGGCGATCGGCCGCAGGAGCCCGCGCACCGGATCGGTGACGAAGACCAAATGGCGTGCCAGCGGAAGCCCGGCTGCTTCAAGGCGCGCACGCACGAGCAGATACTGCGCCATCGTCTCGGCCGTGCCGCCTGACTTGGAAATCACCAAGAAAAGCGAGCGCGTGAGATCCACTGCATCGAGGCGCGCGACGATGCTACGCGGATCGACATTCTCATACACGTGTAGACGCGGCTGCCCCGCCCGCGCGGCCGTAGAGCGTGCATTCCAATCCGTGGCACAGAGCGCCGTGCGCAGCGCGGTTGCACCGAGCGCCGAGCCGCCGATGCCGAGGACCACCACGTCGTCGAAGGCGCCGCGCACTGAGTCGGCAAAGGTCACCACGCGCGCCTGCTCGGCGGCCTGCGCATCGACCTCGGCAAATCCGTATCGGCCGGTCGCCGCATCACGCTCCACCGCCTGATGCACCGCCTCAAAGCGCGACGCGAGGGCGCGCCATTCATCTTCGGTCGGGCCTGTGGGCACCGCCGGCGCCATCATATTGGTAAAATCGAGATGCAGCGTCATTCGTCCACCGTCACTTGGAGTCCGTCGAACGCCGGCGCGATACCGGCCGGGAGCTCCGCTTCGAGCTCGGCGTGCGAATCGTTGTGCGTGAGGTGCGTCAAATACGTGCGCTCCGCGCCAATGCGGCGGGCCGTGTCAATTGCCTCTGCAAAACTCAAATGCGTGGGATGTGCTTCGTGAAACAACGCGTTCAACGCGAGCACCTTGACGCCACGCAACTGTTCAATCGCTACGTCGGGCACCGCTTTGGCATCGGTCACATATGCAATGGGACCAACCCGATATCCGAACACGCGCACCCAGCCGTGCGGCACTTCAACTGGCAGTACGTCCAGGTTGCCAATGCGCTCAACCCGCCCAGGCTCCAGCACATGCGTGGCGCCCTCAGGTTTTGCGGTGCCGACGATCACCTGAATGGCATCATCAAAAATATATGGAAAACGGTGCACGAGGCTCGCGAGCGTTTCGGCCGGCCCGTAAAACGGCAACTTGCCCCCACGCCGCACGGAGATCGCGCGAATGTCGTCCACGCCGTGCGTGTGATCCGCGTGATCGTGCGTAAAGAGCACCGCATCCACGTTTGCAACGCCGCTCCCAACGAGCTGGAGCCGGAGCTCCGGCGGCGCATCGATGAGCAACGTGGTCCCTGCTCCCTCAATCACGGCGCCCACACGCGTGCGTTTATCGCGCGGGTCGCTTGAGTGACACACAGCGCACGCGCAGCCGATCTGCGGAACGCCAAAGCTCGTGCCGGTTCCGAGAAAGGTGAGCTTCACACGACTTCGATCTTGAGCTGATTGGTGCTCCCGGGCACATCGAACGGCACACCCGCGGTCACCACCAAACGGTCGCCCGCATGTGCAAGCCCGCGCTCGACGATCACCTGCTTGGCCAGCGCCGCCATCTGTTCATACGTCTTACAGTGCGGCACGAGCACGGGCACCACGCCCCAGACGAGCGCCATCTGCCGGTAGGTGCGCGCCTGATCGGTGAGCACCACAATCGGTACCGTGGGGCGGCGCGCCGCCACAATGCGAGCGCTGAAGCCGCTCTTGGTAAACACCACCACCGTGGAGGCCCCAATGAGCCGCACCGCAGTGACCGACGCCGACGCAATGGTTTCCTCGGTGCTCGCCGTGCCGGCTTCGAGGCGGTCGAGCCCCACACCGCGCGTCACCGGCAACGTTTCGGCAGCACTGATAATGCGATGCATCGCCTGCACCGCGAGTACCGGCCAAGCGCCCGCGGCCGTTTCTGCCGAGAGCATCACGGCGTCGGTACCATCGAGCACCGCGTTGGCCACGTCGTTGGCTTCGGCGCGCGTGGGGCGCGGGTTCTCAATCATCGATTCCAACATCTGCGTGGCGGTAATCACCGGCCGGCCGTAGCGATTGGCCAGCCCAATAATGCGCTTCTGCGCGAGCGGCACCGCTTCGTACGGGAGCTCCACGCCGAGATCGCCGCGCGCAACCATCACGGCATCGGAGGCTTCGAGAATTTCTTCGAGCCGCTCGAGGGCGCTGTCTTTTTCGATCTTCGCCACAATCAGCATCGTCTTGGGCAGACGGGCGCGGAGCGACGTGATATCCTCGGCGCGCCGCACAAAACTGAGCGCGAGATAATCGAGATCCTGCTCCACCGCAAAGGCAATGTCGACTATGTCTTTTTCGGTGAGCGACGGAGCCGACACATCGATACCGGGAAGATTCATTCCCTTGTGCGACTTCATCTGACCGCCGTGTTCCGTGCGCACGCGCACGCGAGCGCCATCAACACCCGTCACGACGAACTCGAGCAATCCATCGTTCACCAGAATGCGCCCGCCGACCTGCACATCCTCCGCGATGTGATCGTACGTCACGGGAATCTCACCAGCCGCGGCCAGCGATTCGTAGACGAAGGTGTGCTCCGACCCGTCCGCAATTTCCAGCGGCGCGGGCAAGTCGCCAATGCGAATGCGCGGGCCTTGCAGGTCACCGAGAATCGCAACGGGGCGGCCCGCTTCGTCGGCGAGCGCACGAACCAGCGCGATCGTCGCCGCATGCTGCGCGTGCGTGCCGTGCGAGAAGTTGATGCGCGCCACATTCAACCCCGCGGCAATCAACGCCCGCAACACCTCGGGCGACGACGACGCCGGTCCGAGCGTGGCGACAATCTTTGTTTTTAAATCGGTCACGCGTTCACCGAACGGCCCAGCGCCTTGGCCTTGCCTTCGAGGCCGGCGATGAGTGTATCAAAACTCTTCTGAAACGAGGCGAGCCCTTCGGTGAGCAACTGGTCGGTGACCGCGCTGAGATCAATGCCCAGCGCCGCAATGGCCGCTAACTGCGCGCGCGCCTCCGCCACATTGGTGTCCACCGTGCGCGCCACCTTGCCGTGGTCACGGAATGCATCGAGCGTGGCCGGCGGCAGCGTGTTCACGGTATCGGCGCCAATCAAGGTCTCGACGTACTTCACATCGGAGTATGCCGGGTTCTTGGTGCCGGTGCTCGCCCAGAGCGGGCGCTGCACCCGCGCGCCCTTGGCCGCGAGCGCGTCCCAACGCGGACCCGCAAAGCGCTCGCGGAAGAGCGCGTAGGCCATCTTCGCATTCGCAATCGCGGCCGTGCCGAGTAACGCGGTGGCGGAGGGCGATCCGATTTGCCCGAGGCGCTTGTCAATTTCGTTGTCCACACGGCTCACAAAGAAACTCGCCACGCTCGAAATCGACGACACGTCACCACCCGCCGCGACGCGGTCTTCGAGTCCGCCGAGGTAGGCGTCGATCACACGGGCGTGGGCGTCCACGGCAAAGAGCAGCGTGACGTTCACATTGATGCCATCGGCAATCAGGCGCCGGAGCGCGATGCATCCCTCCGGCGTGCCCGGCACTTTGATCATGACGTTCGGCCGGGCCACGTTCGCCCAGAGGCGATGCGCTTCGGCGACCGTTGCCGCCGCATCATGCGCCGACGCCGGACTCACTTCGATCGAGACGTAGCCGTCGCCGCCCAACGAGGCGTCGTACACGCCGCGAAAAATGTCGCAGGCATTGCGCACATCGTCTGTTTCTACGAGTTCAAAAAGCTCCCACGCCGTTGCGCCGGCCGGGGCGCTCGTGAGTTGCGCGTCATATGCGGTGCCCTGTGCCAGCGCCTTCTCGAAAATCGTCGGGTTCGACGTCATCCCCGTGAGCGATTCCTCGCGAATGCGACGGACGAGCTCGCCGTTATGCAGCATGGTGCGATCGATGTAGTCGAGCCAAGCGGACTGACCGGCGGCGAGCAACGCATGCAATGGAGTGGGCATCGGCGGAGAATGGCGAGAGTGGCACGGCAGGGTGAGCCAACTGGTACAAAGATAACAAAACGGGCGGCGGATTCGCTCCGCCGCCCGCCCGAGGCGCCCCAAAAGGCGCATCACATGGAGCGCCCTGTTACTTGGCCTTTACCTTTACGCCAAATCCGGCTTTGTCCCAGTGCAGCATGAGCAGGTCGCCCTGGAAAAATACATGAAACCGCTCCTCGAGCTCGGGGAGGCCGTTGTGGTTCGCCAGCGGAATACGGGCGAGGTCCTGCGACGGGTCGTACCCCGTGCCCCAGAGGGGCGTGCCGCGCTCGTCCACCGTCTTTTTGCTGATCACCAGCAGCGAGGTTCCCTTGGTGGGGAGTAGCCACACCGTGTACGCGCCCGCGGGCACGGTGGTTCCGCCAATATCGAGATCTTTATCGGTTTTGAGCTGCGCCGCCGCGTTGGCACCAAAGCGCCAGACGGTGTCGAACGGCACGAGGGCACCCCAAATCTCGCGTCCGCGCTTGGCGGGGCGGCCGTAGTCGAGCGTCACCGTCGCGCCGCCGAGCGTGGCGCGCGCGGTGTCGCGCGTGGACGCCACGCCCACGCCCTGCCCCGCCGCATCGCGCGCCGCCCAACCCTTGGCGAGCGCGTCGGCATCGATGTCACCCGCCGCCATTCCAATCAGCTTCTGCGTCGTGAGCGAGCCATCGCCGCGCACAATGCGTCCGTTCTTATCGAGCTTGTATCCTGTGCGGAATCCTTGCTGCACCACTTCCACCGAATCCGCGCTCACCAGTACAAGATCGACGGTGCTCGGATTGTCCTGCGCCGAGGTGGCGGAGATCGTTTTGTAGCTCGTAGAACCCGCCGCGCGCGCGGCAGCGATCCCCATTTCCACAATCACGTACGAGCCGCCGATGCTCGGGAGCGTTCCCTTTGGCACGGCGTGATGGCGCGACACCGGCTGGCCATTGGCCGTCCACGACCGCGTGACACTATCCGACGCGAACGCGATGCGAATCCCCGTCGCCTGCACCCCCTGCGGAGAGTTCGGCGCGGGCGTGCCGTCGCCCCGATAGGAGCCTTGCTCGTAGCTCGCCACGGTGCCGTCTGCATTCAGCGTGATCGCATACTTGAGCACGGACGTAGTCGGGAGATGACTCACGACGGTGCCGTCGATCTTATTACCCGTGCGGACAACCTTCTCGATACGCGACGTGTCAGCGCCAAGACGCACCACAAACGAGCGGGATTGCGCGCGGACGCTGGTCGGCGCGACGCTGGCGACGAGCGCCGCCAACGTGGGCATCGCGAGCGAAAGCACGCGGTTCAAGCGGAGGACACGTACCATCGAAACTCCTGCGAGTGGGGGGAACGGTGTACGGTAACTATGGAAGGGTACGCGCCATGAGGGTGTCGAGTTCCATTTCGCCACCAAAGAGAAACTCAATTCGGCCAGCCCGCGCGAAGCCTGCCTTTTCGTAAAAGCGAATCGCGCGCGCATTTTCGCGCCACACGCTGAGCCAGACGGCGTCGTGCCCATTGGCAGTCGCGCGCTCGAGGGCGGTGTTCATCAGGCGCATGGCCAGCCCAGCGCCGTGATGCGCCTCGCCCACATAGAAGCGCTCGACCTCCACGGGACGAGCGCCCACCACTTCGGGCGGCGTGTCGCTGCGGTGCATCACCACAAATCCTGCCATCGCGCCGTCGTCGGTGTAGACGCCAATCGACGTCCGACGCGCATCCAACAGTTCCTGCCGCTGCGCGGCTTCACTGAAGGCGGCGCGCACATGTCGCTCGAGCCGAGCCGCCGGATAGTGCGGGCCGTAAGTGGCCACAAAGATGTCGCGGGCAAAGCGCGAATACGCGGCCGCCTCGTCCGGGCCAATGTCACGAAACTGGAAGGATGCTGTCATTGCGCCGAAAGGTAGCGCCAGCGCGCCCGTGGTTCCTCCCCCCCGGCCGGCGCGCCATCCCCCCAGCGGATGTCAATGTGAGACACCGTCTATACCTTTCCTAAGTACGGTCTGCGCTTCCATCGCCACACTCTCCCAGCTGCCCTATGACCCCGCGCTTTGCTTCGGTCATTCTGGATGTGGACTCGACCCTCTCTGGCATTGAAGGGATCGATTGGCTTGCCGCTCACCGGAGCGATGCGCTCCGAGTGCGCGTGACCAAACTCACCGACGACGCGATGTCGGGCCGCGTGACACTCGACAGCGTCTACCGCGAACGACTCGACGCCGTGGCGCCGACCCTCGCGGAATGCCAGACGTTGGGACTCGCGTATCGCATGAAGGTGGCACCTGGCGCGGCCGACACCGTGCGCGCCTTCCTCGACGCTGGGGTGCGCGTGGCAGTGGTGAGCGGCGGCTTGTATGAAGCGATTCTCCCGCTCGCCGAATCGCTGGGCATTGACGAGGCCGACGTGCACGCCGTGCGCACCTTTCACGACGAGCGCGGCTACTACGACGGCTATGACCTGCGGACGGCGCTGGCCACGGAGAGCGGAAAGGTGACGATGGCGCAACTCATTGCCCTCCCCCGACCACTGCTCGCCGTTGGCGACGGTAGCACCGATCTCGCGATGCGCACGGCGGGCGAAGCCGATGCCTTTGCGGCCTTCACGGGATTTATTACGCGTGACGCCGTCGTGGCGGGCGCCGATCACGTCGTGTCATCGTTCGCCGAACTGCGCGCCCTCGTTCTCGGCGACGCTAGCTGAAGCGGACCGGCGCAATCGTGGCGAGGTGCGCCCGAGCGCCAAGCAGCAGTGACGCCACCGTCTCCTGACGGAAGGTGAAGATCCGTCGCAACTGCCGCCGCACAAGCGGATGCACCACGGCTGACAGCGGCCAAAGCGGCAACGCGTAGCGGACCGTGTCATCAATCCGCACGCCGCCTGGAACCTCGGTCAACCGATGCGTGTGTACCCACTGCGCATACGGTCCCTTCAACTGCTCGTCCACAAACACGTCCGGCGGCTCCCACGCCGCAATGCGCGTACGCCAGCGCATCGGCACGCCGTGCAGCCGAATCGTGTAGTCAATCAGCGTGCCCTCGGCCATCGGCACCGGGGTCGGCGAGTCGATACGGAACGAAAGTTCAGGCGGCGTGACGCGACCGAGATTCTCGGCATTTGCAAAGAAGTCAAAGACTTCAGCGCGACCGAGCGGGACGGTAATAGATGTGGACAAGATGCTTTCCATATCTGGACAATAACTGTCGAGATTATAAATGTCCAGCTTTTATTGACAAATAGTTAGACAATGCTTACATTTTTCAGACATCCATTCTGGACACTGATGACTTCAGAGCTTCCCAGCATCGACACGCTGCATCCAGTTCGAGCCGTGGTGGAACGTACCGGATTGAGTCCTGATCTCCTGCGCGCTTGGGAACGCCGCTACAACGCGGTGACTCCGTCGCGGTCATCGGGGCGGCAGCGGCTCTACTCCAGCGCCGACATCACCCGCCTCACGCTGTTGCGTCAGGCTGTGGACGCCGGATGGCCGATCAGCCACGTCGCGCCATACACCACCGAAGCGCTGCAGGCGCTCGTCGACAAAGAAGCGAAATCGCTCAAGATGGCGAGCGACTCGAGCAACGCCGCCGTCTCAACATCATCGGGCGACTCCGTACTCGCGGCGGCGCTCCAAGCGGCTGAGAACCACGACGACCGAGCACTCGAAGCCATTCTTCGCCGCGCCGCTCTCTACCTCGGTGTGGACGAGATGCTCGAAGGGGTCCTCAGCCCCCTGCTCTTCACCATCGGCTCGCTCTGGCACCAAGGTGTGCTACGGCCTGCCAGTGAGCACATGGCCTCGCAGGTCATTCGCCAGACACTGGGCTGGATGATGGAAGGCGCGCAGGCCTCGAAGGCGGCACCGCTTGTGGTGGTGGGGACGCCGTCTGGTCACGTGCACGAGCTGGGCGCGATGCTCGCCGCTGCCGCGGGCGCCACCTCCGGATGGCGCGTGCTCTACCTCGGCGGCAATCTGCCGGCGGCCGACTTTGTGGAAGCAGCGCAGCGTACCAACGCCACGGCAGTTGCGCTGAGCATTGTGGTGCCAAGCGACGACGTGCGGCTGCCCAGCGAGTTGAGGGCATTACGCGCAGCGCTCCCGCACACCAAGCTGGTGGTGGGCGGGAGCGGATCCGGTGGCTACGAGCGCGTCATCAAGGAAGTCGATGCCACGCGCTTGCTCACGTTGGTTCAGTTACGCATCTGGTTCAACGAGCAACTGAACGCGCGCTAGTTACATCTTGGGGCCGCGGTCGAGCTGGTCGATGGTCTTCGTGGACGGCGGCCGTTCCTTCTGGAGCCGCTTGGCCACCTTCTCTGCGGTGCCCAGCGCGCGGAGTACATTCTCGCCGGCGAGTTTGCGCAGGTCGGCATCGCTCCAGCCGCGCACAATGAGTTCGGCGAACAGCGCGGGGTAATCGGCCTGCGACTGAAGTCCGTCTGGCAGATCATCGTCCACACCGTCGAAGTCGCTCCCGATGCCCACATGATTGGGGCCGGCCACTTTTTTGATGTGGTCGAGATGATTCGCCACGTCCCCGATGGTCGCGTGCGGCGCGGGGTGTGCGGCGTCCCACGTCTTCATGTCACGCGCGATCGCGGCGGCATCCGTGCCGAGCCGACGACGTGCATCGGCCGCTGCAGTCGTGCGGGCAGCAGCGTGTGCGAACACCGCCGGCGAATCAAAGCCTGGAACGAACGTCACCATCACGACGCCGCCATTCTTGGGGAGGCGACGGAGAATCGAGTCCGGCACGTTGCGCTTGTGGTCCACGATCGCGCGCGCCGACGAATGCGAGAAGATCACCGGCGATTCGGTGACATCGAGCGCGTTGCTCATGACCGCCGGTGAGACGTGCGACAGATCGAGCAACATGCCGAGCCGGTTCATTTCGCGCACGACTTCCTTGCCGAACGGCGTGAGACCGTTGTGTTTGGCGCTGTCGAGCGCGGCGTCGGCCCAGTCGAGCGTGACGTTGTGCGTGAGCGTCATGTAGCGCGCGCCGAGGTCGTAGTACATGCGGAGGGCGCCGAGTGAGTTCTCAATGGCGTGTCCGCCTTCGAGTCCGAGCATCGAGCCGACCTTGCCCTTCTTGAATGCCGCGCGGATATCGGCGGCGGTGGAGGCTGCGACGAGTTTCTCGGGGTACATCGCCACAATGCGGCGTGCGATGTCGAACTGCTCAAGCTGGATGCGCGCGAAGCCCGAGTCCTTCACTTCTCCCGGGATGTAGATGCTCCAGAACTGACCGCCGAGCTTGCCCGCGGTCATGCGTGCGAGGTCGGTCTGGTGCGGCGTAGTTTTGTGGAGGTCATAGGCCCCGACGTCGCGCGGCGCCGTTTTGCTTTCGCGAATGGCCCACGGCAGATCGTTGTGGCCGTCCACGAGGGGCGTGGTGGCGAGGATTGCCTTGGCGTGAGCGAGGGCGTCGGCCGCTGATTTCGACGCGGGGGCCTGGGCGCTGAGGGAGCCGGCGCAGGCGAGCAGGGCGGCATAGCGAAGAAGGTTCATGGGTATCATTATAGCCATATCAGAACGGCGCCGCCCCCCGCCTCGGCCCGACCCCCTTTCTTGAGGAAGCCCATGCGCGCGCTCAGACTGACTGTCGTGACTCTCCTCGCTCTCGCGTTGCCACTCCGTGCGCGCGCACAAATTGTGCGCGACCAACCGCTCCCCGCGAGCGTCTCGGGCAAGGTGACGCTCGCCGATGGTCGCCCGGTTCCAGACGCCGAAATCTCGATCGGTGGCGCCACCATTCGCATTCGAAGCAACGGGGACGGCACGTTCGTCTTTCCGTCGATCGCGCCCGGGGCTCGTATGCTCGGCGTCCGCAAAGTCGGGTTCCTGCCGGCGGTGGCCAACATTTTGGTGAAGGCCAACGCCACCACGACGGTCGATGTGGAACTCGTGCCGGCACCGGCGCAACTCGACACCGTGCTGGTGGAAGCCAAGGTGAAAATCTTGGCCGGTGTGGTGACCGATTCGAGCGGCTACCCGCTCGCGGGCGCAATCGTGGACTTGGTGGGCGCGGGGCACGCGACCACGACGTCCGGACCGGACGGCTGGTTCTCGTTTACGAACTTGCGCCCAGGCCCTCTGGTGGTGAAAGGCAGAAAGCCGGGGTACGAAATGGGAGTGGTGAGTCTGCGGTTCGAAGATACACGCGGCATCGTCCTCCATCTCAACCTGCTCGACAGCTTGCACACGTCGGCGACGCGCCTCGCCGAACTGAGCGGCAGTTCCAACTTCGTGGAGGCCGCGTGGGCCGATGCGCAGCAGCGGATTGTCTCGCGCGGTGGACGCGCGGCGGTGCTGTCGCGGCAAGATCTCGAGCCATTCGACGATCTCCCGCTGGGGCAGGCCGTGATGCGCTCGCCGAGTTCGGCGATGCTCGTGCTGGATCTCCAAGTCGTGAACAGCATGGCGTGCGTTCTGCTCGACGGCCGCCGCATCGTGGGCAACCTCACGCTCGATTCGTACGACACGAGCGAGGTGGAAATGGTGGAGCTGTACCCGCCGGGGAGCGAGAGCTCGGGGACGATCGCACGCTACTTGCGCGGCGCGGGATGCCGGCCAGTGCAAACGACAGGGTCGCGGCGCGGGCCGTTTTATGCAGTCGTGTGGATGCGCTGAGGGCGCGTGGCGATGGTAGCGACGCGACCGGACTACACGTCGGTCGCGTGGTAGCGACTGCGACCGGTTTTCACGCTGGTCGCGTCGCTACCGCCCCACCGCGCGCAAGGCGCGCCCGCTGCGCTCGTGCGAGCGTTCGCCGTCCCGTAGCGCGACCACGCCGTTGACCACAACGTACGGGATGCCCGTGGGATACTGAAACGGATCGGCGAACGTCGCGCCATCCGCCACGGTCGCAGCATCCAAGACGGCGACGTTCGCGGCCGCTCCCACTTTAAGTACGCCCACGCCGGCGCCGAGTCCGAGGCGCGAGGCGGGAAAGCCACTCATCTTGTAGACCGCTTGTTCGAGCGAGAGCGTGCCCGACTCGCGTACGTACTTGGCGAGCACGCGCGGGAACGAACCCAGCCCACGCGGATGCGGATGGCCGCGACGCGACGCGCCGCTGACGGCAAAGGAGCCGCCGTCGCTGCACACCATGCCCAGCGGATGCGCGAGAAAGCGTTTGAGATTGTCCTCGCTCATCGCGAAGACCACCGTCCCGACGCTCCCGCCATTTCGCTTGAGCAATCCGGCGGCGTACTCGTATGACGCCACACCGGCGGCCTTCGCGAGGTCATCCACGCGCTGCCCTTCGGCGGCACGGTCGGCCGCATTGCTGACGCCGGAGATGGCCACATTGTGCCATCCTCCCACCGTCGCGGCTTTGGCCTCAGACTCGGCGCGCACCTTGGCCGCGGTGGCTGGCGACTCGAGGCGCGCCACAAACTTGGCGCTGCCACCGTCGAGTGCCCACACGGGAAACATGTTGCTGAGCCCCGTGGAATACGCGACATACGGATAGCGATCGAAGGCCACGTCCATGCCGCTGATCTTTGCGGCATCAATACGCGCGAGCACCGTGTCGATCTTGCTGAAGTTCCGCACGCCACTCGTTTTGAGGTGCGCAATCTGGAGCGGCACGCCGGCGCCGCGCGCAATCGCAATCGCTTCGTCCACCGCCTCCACGAGGGTGTCGTCTTCGTTGCGCATGTGCGTGGAGTATGGCAAGCGCTTGGCTGCGAGTGGCTTGCACAGCGCAATGAGTTCATCAATGCTCGCGAATGCGCCGGGCGCATACTCGAGACCCGTGCTCGCGCCGCAGGCCCCTTCGAGCACCGCCTGCGCCACGAGCGCCGTCATACGCCGCAGTTCGTCGGGCGTGGCGGGGCGATCCGCAGGGCCAACCACGGCGCCGCGCACCGTCCCAAGCCCGACCATCGTCGCCACATTCACGGCCGGCTTCACATCGCGTGTGAGCGAGGTGAGATACTGTCCAATGGAGGTGAAGCGCGCGTCGGGGTCATCTTGCTCGCGCGGACCATTGCTCGAGCCATCCTGCCCCACGACGATGGTGGTCACCCCCTGTCGCACGAGCGACTCCGCCATGGGATCGGCGGTGATACCGCCGTCGCCATGCGAGTGAATGTCCACAAATCCTGGAGTGACAATCAATCCGCGGGCGTCTAATACGTCGGCGCCGCTCGACTGCAGATTGGGACCGATCTCGCGAACGATGCCATTCTCTATCAGCACATCCGCCACCACGCGCCGTGCGCCGGTGCCGTCGACGACGGTGCCGCCCTTAATGAGAATCGCTCGGCTCGGGCTCGCCAGACGCGTGAGCGGGGTGCAGGCAGCGGCGGCGACGGCGGCGCTAGTTGCAAGAAAGGAGCGGCGGCTGGATGTCATGGTGGAAAATCTGCCGCATGTTGGCGGTGGCCGCGAGTGGGCGGGCCCGGGCGAACGCAAAAACCGTCCGCGCACCGGGTGGGGGGCGCGGACGGTTGCTGTTCGGCTTCGAGCGAGGACGGACTACCAACTACTGTAGACCGTTCACCGTTTACCGTTTTCCGTTTTCGGTTATAAATGACGGATAACGGAAAACGGAAAACCGTTAACTGCCGTAGCCGTTTAGTACCGGTACTGGTCGGCCTTGTACGGCCCCTTCACATCTACGCCGATGTACGCCGCCTGATCGGCGGTGAGCTCCGTGAGCTTGACGCCGATTTTGTCGAGGTGCAGGCGCGCGACTTTTTCGTCGAGCTTCTTGGGAAGCGTGTACACGGCCTTCTTGTCGTACACGGTGCCCGACACCGTCGGCTTGCCCTGCCCCGCGAGGTGCAGATCAATCTGCGCGACCACCTGATTGGTGAAGGAGCAGCTCATCACAAAACTCGGGTGGCCCGTGGCGCAGCCGAGGTTGAGCAGGCGGCCTTCGGCGAGAATCATCACGCTATGGCCGTCGGGGAACACAAACTCGTCGTACTGCGGCTTGATGTTGATGCGTTCCACGCCCTTGTAGTTCTTGAGGCCGGCCATGTCGATTTCGTTATCGAAGTGACCGATGTTTCCGACGATCGCCTTGTCCTTCATCTTGGCCATGTGCGCGGCGGTGATGATGTCCTTGTTGCCGGTGGCGGTAATGAAGATGTCGGCCGTGCTCACGACGGCGTCGAGCGTGGTGACCTGATAGCCTTCCATCGCCGCCTGCAATGCGCAGATGGGATCGATTTCGGTGATGACCACACGCGCGCCCTGTCCCTTGAGCGCCTGCGCGCAGCCCTTGCCCACATCGCCGTAGCCGAGCACGACGGCCACCTTACCGGCGAGCATCACATCGCTGGCGCGAAGAATGCCGTCGGTGAGCGAATGACGGCAGCCGTAGAGGTTGTCGAACTTGCTCTTCGTGACGGAGTCGTTGACGTTGATCGCCGGAAAAAGAAGCGTGCCGGCGTTCATCATTTCATACAAACGGTGCACGCCAGTGGTCGTCTCTTCCGAAACGCCCTTGAGGTCGGCGGCCACATTGGTCCAGCGCTTGCCGTCCTTCTTGAGCTCGGTGGCGAGCAGGTCGAGAATGACGCCGTACTCTTCGCTCTCCTTGTCCGGGTTGTGCTTGGGCACCTTACCGGCGGCTTCGTACTCGACGCCCTTGTGAATGAGGAGCGTGGCGTCGCCGCCGTCATCAAGAAGAAGGTTCGGGCCGGAGCCGTCGGGCCACCTGAGCGCCTGCTCGGTGCACCACCAGTATTCGGGGAGCGTCTCGCCCTTCCAGGCGAACACCGGCGTGCCGCGCGGATGATCCGCAGTGCCATCCTTGCCAACCACCACCGCGCTGGCGGCATGATCCTGCGTCGAGAAAATATTGCAGCTCACCCAGCGCACATCGGCGCCGAGTTCGGTGAGCGTTTCAATGAGCACGGCGGTCTGCACGGTCATGTGCAGGGAGCCCATGATCTTGGCGCCGGCGAGCGGCTTCTTGCCTTTGTATTCGACGCGGAGCGCCATGAGGCCTGGCATTTCGAATTCGGCGAGGCGGAGTTCCTTGCGACCGAACTCCGCGAGCGTGATGTCGCGGACCTTGAAGGGTTCGCGGCCGGCGGCTTTGGCGGCGTCGAATGGGTGCAGCGTAACGGCAGTGGCTGACATGAGGGTTTTCGTGAGGGGAGAAACGGTTGATAAATGAAATGCGTGATGCGTTGCGAACGGGATGCGTGGTGGAGCTGGAACCATCGGGTGACGGCGCTACATCAATGTCGCCGCGAACAAAGTCGGACCTTTGGTGTTTGGCGTGGGCGGCAACGCGTGCACGATGCACTGCGTAAAGCCCGCCTCGAACGCCCACGTGTGCAGCTGTTGCTCTCCGATGCCGAGCCAGACGTGCCCCATCGTGTCGCGCAGTTCGGCGCGGTCGTGTGGGAGCATGTCCACAATCAAGGCTTTGCCGCCCACGGCGAGGGCGCGGCGCACGGCCGCCAACGCGTGCGCGGGATCGGCGATGTAGTGCAGCACGAGACTGAGGATCGCCACATTGAGCTCGCCTTCTTCCAGCGGGAGTGTCTCGAGTGTGCCCTGACGGACGTCCACATTCTTGAGCCCCGCGAGTCGCGCGCGCGCGGCACGCAACATCGCGGTGGATTCGTCCACGGCAATCACCTGTTTAACAAACGGTGCCACCGCCTCAGCGAGTTGACCGGTACCGCAGCCGAGGTCGCCGACGATCGCGTTGCGATCGAGCAGCCCGAGGAGGGCGTAGAGTTCGGTGCGCGCGCCAAAGAGTTCGGCGCGGAGTTTATCCCACTGCGCGGCACTCGAGGCAAAGAACTGCTGGCTCGTGGAGTGTCGGTCGGCGAGCACGGCGCGCACGCGTTCGGCGTCGCGGGCGGCGGTGGCGTGTGCGCCGAAGTCGTCGCGCACCGACTGCCAGAGCCGGCGCGAGGCGGCGTCGAGTTCACGCACGGGCATGCGATAGCGATTGCTGGTGCCATCTTCGCGGCTCACGACCCAGCCGGAATCCGCGAGCGCGCGCAAATGCCGGCTCACCGTGCTCTGGGGGAGCTGGAGAGCCGAGCGCAGTTCGCCGACCGTGAGTTCGTGCCGCTCGAGGATGAGCAGGAGCCGGGCACGAATCGGGTCGGCGAGCGCGGTGAGGCGATCGAAGACAGGGTTTTTCTTCATCCGTATATCCGGATGAAAGGTTGCTTACTTTCGGCGCCGCGTCAAGGGGCGCGGGATGGGCGCAGCTGGGCCCGAGCGGGCGCAGGGGGTGCGCGCCGCAGTCGGTCAGGGCTTTTTGGCGCCCGGCTTGGTGACGATGAGCACGACGCCGTAGGTGGCTTCAACGCCGTAGAGCTCGATCGCTTTCGCACCCTTCAACACTTCTACGGACGCAATGTCTTCCGGGCGGATTGCCGCGCAGGCGGCGCAGGAGTCGAGCAGCGCGGGCGACGGCACCTTAGCGGGAGCGGCGGGAGCGGCGGGAGCGGCGGGAGCGCTGGCCTTGGCCGCATCGGACGTGGTCACTGCCCGCGCGTCGTTGCGGTTCGCCGTGGGTTCTGCGGCGGCTTTGGGCGGCGTTTGCTTGACGCCGTCAATGAAAAACAACGGCGGTGGCGTTGCGGGACCTTTGCGCGCTTCCGTCGCAGGTGCCGGCGCGCTTTGGGCCCACTGCGTGGCGGGGACGAGTAGCGTAGCGCCACAGAGCAGCGCCAGAATTTTTCCGTTCATCGAGTTCATCGCCGGGCTCCGCCACGAGAGGGACTTTTCTGCACACTCATAACATATCATCTCCGGCCGCAGGATGGCGGGTCGGCCCTGCATCGCGCGGGCACGCGCCACGACGCGCGGCCTAGATTCCCCCGCATGGTACTCGCGATTGGCCCCTGTTTTCTGCTCGCCCCCGTGGTGGCGGCGTTGGCATTGCTGGCCATTCCGCTCTGGCCAATAGCGTTGGTGATTTTGTTGGTCGTCTTCGTGCTCACGTGGATCGTGGAGTTTGCCGGCACGCGCCTGGGGCTGCGTTGGTGGCGTGGGCGATCGGCGGCGGTGTGGCGCGCGTTCCTATGGATGCGTACGCCGTGGAACTGGTTCGACGCGCCCAAGCCGCCGCGTTCGACGGAGACGGCGGGCCGCACGGATCCCAAGACCCCGCCGGGCCGCTAGCCCGGAATCGCCGCCGCGAACGCGGCGAGCTTCTCGGCGTCGAGCGCGCCATTGGTCCGCACGCCGCTGCACACATCCACGCCGAACGGCCGCACCACGTCCACCGCCTCGGCCACGTTCTCCGCCCGCAGGCCGCCGGCGAGGTACACGGGGATGCCGACGGCCTTCACGATGGCGCGGCTCACCGCCCAATCGTGCGTGCGGCCGGTGCCGCCGAGCTCTTTGCTTTTCGCCGTCGGATTGCCGGAGTCGAGGAGAATCGCGTCCACCTCGGCGGCAATCGATTCCGCCTCGCGAATGCTTCCCTCCCCCGTCACGTGGATGACCTGCACAAGCTGAACATGTGGGATGAGATCACGAAGCCGCGCATGCGAACCCGACGCGAGCGCATCGACGATCTGCACCGTATTGGTGCCGGCGCGCATCACTTGCTGCGCGATTTCGTCGGCGTCGAGGCGCGACGTCAGCAAGAACTTCTGCAGATGCGTCGGCGCGGCGGCGGCGATCTCGGCGATCAGTTCGTCAGGGATCGGCCCGGGCCCGCTCGGCATCGCCGACACCAGCCCGATAGCATAGGCGCCGAGCGACGACGCGAGTTCAGCTTCGTCGAGCGACGCGATGCAACACACTTTCATCACAGGCATTTGAACACGCTTGCGGCGCTCCCTTTGGTGAGAGAGAACGTGCCGATTGCGACGGCGGAATCGGTGCGCGTGACGGTGAGCGACATGCTCGTGCCGGTGATGCGCCCGGCGTAGAGCGCGGGGAACGACGGGAGCACCTCGCCATCGCGCACGGGGCCGCCGTGTTCACGCACCCATACGCCCGACGCGCTGAAGCGG
>JAPLKS010000003.1 GCA_026387915.1 Gemmatimonadota bacterium | reverse complement strand
GCGATACAGCGCGTAACTCATTGACGGACGGGCACCTGCCCGTTTTATTTAGTGGTTCTGGTGTAGTGATTTGGTGAGGTTTGGGCCATTAGCTCAGGTGGTTAGAGCGCACGCCTGATAAGCGTGAGGTCCGAGGTTCAAGTCCTCGATGGCCCACTGATCGTAAGTACAAGCCCCGTCAGCGATTACGCCGGCGGGGCTTTGTGCTGTTCCGACGTGGTGATGGTGTCGGTGTTGCCTACGCGATTTGCTGTTGGAGAGGTGTCCGTTCAGTCATCACCGACCGCAAACCCCAATCTCGCGCGGAACTAAGGTCGCCGAACCCAACCCAGTGCATCTCAATTAGGTGAATCCGTATCGGTAAGCGTCGCATGCGTAGCGTCTGCCAAGCTCACGGTTTCCCGCTATCGAAAACAGTCTGCGTGGCGCTTATTCTGATGTACCTCGGTGTATCCGGAACCATAGACGGTTCTAGCCCCACGGAGAGAAAGGACGAGAAGTCTTACGGGTTTCCGCTGAGATTCCGCGCTATACAGTCGACCATAGAGGGAATCCTCCGAAAGTTCGGCTGCCGATAGTTTATAGAAATAAGAAGCGAAGTTGTCGTCTCCCCGTACAGCGCAAGGGCTGCCAAGTTTCTCCTTGAAGCGCTTCAACGCCTCATCAACGTTGTCAGAGGGCTGCGTCTGCAGCGAATCCTCTGGCATCCATGACATATCTGGCAGGCGGTATATCGAAACGGTTAGTCGCCTCAAACCTACCGTGTCAGTTGAGAAAAAAACTTAGCGACTTGTGGTCTTCCGTAACTCCAATTCCGCTCGGTCGTGTCGTTTGGACTTCCGAGTCGGAGGCGAATGGAAGTAGGAGAATCACCAATCCGAATCTTCCGCTCTTGGCGCGTCACTTTCTGCTCTGCCACTTCTTTCGCATTCCGCGAAGCCAGCTGTGACGCCATCTCTTTCAGGTCACGAGTCTGACGGTACTGCGCGTAGACGTAGAGCGTCGTAGCTACCCCGAAGATGCACAGGGCTACAACTTTGGAGCGAGCTGAAGCGAACGGCTGGGGCCGAGCCGGCCGCGAGGCTAGGTCTGGGCTGCCCTGTCGTATGGTGCTTCCTCCGAGCAGCACGATGGCCGCTCCCGCCCCGACGATTAGCAGAAGCCACTGTACGGCAAGGCGGCTACCGTCAATATGGAACCCGTACGCCAGTCGGCCCATGTATTCGTCATACGGCGGAGACCACAATGGTGAATATCCGATTGGTTCTTCGCTGTGGATCTGTTCGCGATTGTACGCGCGAGTCCAAGGTGGACGCAATCCCATAGCCACAAACGCCACGGAAGCAAGAAAGAGAACCCTTCGTTGTTTCGAATTCAGCACGAGGTTTTCTCCAATACTAGAGTCATATACGCATCACACGTAACGTGATTTGACCGCAAAGTATTCGGTAGCCGCCGTCGAACAAATTCCGAGGACGGATCGAGCCGCTCGCGAACACGTTTCCGTTTGGCGTAATGCCGCCGACGTCTCAGATATGAGGATGATGATTCGCGCTGCGGCATGCAACAAGAGGTCGGCTGGTCGTCGCGCCGCGAACCGCGCGAGCCGGGCCACTATTCAGTCAGCGCTTCACCCTCCTCACGAAACATCCGAATCGTGTACTTCACATTCCCCGTCTTTAGATCGAGAAACGTGGTGGAGTTTCCTTCCTCTCCAAGTTTGAAAACTCGATCTTTCAGTTCGGCCGTCGGAATGAGCTTCGGATTGCCCTCCGACAGGGGCCACTCGTCGGGCTGACAGAATCGGCCTGGAACTGTCCCAGCCATCCAAACCGCAGAGTACCCGTCGGGGTGTTTCCCGCCCTCGATCCAATCACACGGTGTCGTCGGCCCGTAGTTTTGGTCCACGACGACGAAGTCGATAGCCTTGCCCGCACAAAGGTAGGTGAGTCCCAGTTTGACCAGGTGATCGACATACACACTTACATCAGTAGGCGCCATGAGTCCCATGCGCGTGAGGTGATCGTCGAAGCAAAAGGTGCGGTTCGGGCAATCCCGTGCATACTGCACGGCTCCGCCAGGGTACTTTTGTTCGAGCACGCTGACCGGGACTATGACACTGATCGCTTCGGCGAGGACGCTCATCGAGATGTTCTCCTATTTGGATTCAACGGCGAGTCACTCGGTAACATCCGAGTGACCACCGCGAAGGCGGTGCCTGTTTTCGACCTAGGCCTGCATCCGACGCCGAACTTCTTCGACAAACGGATCCAAAAACTCTCGAACAACTTTCCGTTTGGCGTAGTAACTTCGACGTCCCAGAAGCACCTCCGTGACAGTGCGGCACAGCCATTTCTTTGGATGTAGGTAATCCGAGTTCATACCGCAATCAACGAGACGCTGACAGAGCAAATTGAGCGAAGCATCCCATTCCGCACCGATGCTCGGGTGTTTAAGGAGTTGTACGAGGACAATGTCCCGTACCTGGTCATAGAGCGCGAGGCGAGGCGGCGCCGGCGCCGGCGCATCGCCTTTCCGAGGCGCGCTCCCAATGGCGCGTAGGCGCGAATTGTGGGGATAGTACAGCGGCGGATCGTTCGGCGATTTGAACGGAAACCCTTCCAACAAATGGCGGACGACGCAGGGCACGCAGGTCGCTTCGTCGGGCGGGCGGGTTGAGTAACGGCGCACCGTTCTACCGCATTTTGTCGGCAGCAGGTGCGGGCGACTGTCCGCCCTCGGGTGAGGATGCCCGAAAGAGTGTGGGACACTTATATGGGCAAACTTTGGGGGGAGAAACAATCGAACCTCCGTTTCGGGACTAAAAAAACGCCGCGCGTGGTTCCGACAACATCCATTCGTCGGTCTGGCCGTACCACCGTACTCTCCGAGGAGACGGTTGGTGAGCAGGTCTTCGAGCCAGAGCTCTCGCTGCTACTCTTCACGTTTTATCGCGCTGTTTCGCGATACAAAAATATACCGAAATTCCAATCGAAAATCAAGCGAAAAATCAAATATTCTTGACGTGTTTTCGATACCAAAAAACGTGCAAAAGATGACTCTTTTTACGTTGGTGCGATGATGGGAGGACGACATGGCCGCGTCGACCCCCCGTCACTACTGGTCCGAGTTCAATCCGTGATCGCGGAATAACCGGAATGACTCCACTTTGATTTCGCGATACTTCTTGCCTCGCTCTGCCGTTTGCGCAGTTGTGGTGTCCATGCGTGCGCGCAGCTTGGGCGACGAAAGTGCGCGAATGTTCGTCTTTGGGTGGAAAACTGAGCAGAATGTTCGTGTCGCGCGGCTGATGGGTAATTTCGCGCAGAGTTCCAAACTTTTCGAGCGACCTGATAAGCGTGAGGTCCGAGGTTCAAGTCCTCGATGGCCCACTGATCGGACAAGACAATGCCCCGCCTCGTGATAGGTCACGAGGCGGGGCATTGTGCTGTGGAGCGACGCCTGGACGCTCCGCTTGGCCGGCGCCGCGGCCCCGGCCAAGCGGCGAGGCTCAGGGCTTCTTCATCTTGTCGTACGCCGCATCGTCCCGTGCCCACGGGAAGAGCGGGAACTTCCGTACGGTGGGCCATACCTCGTCGAGCGTGTCGGCGTTGTAGATCACACCGTTGCGCACCACGTAGTGCAGCTTCATCGCGTTGTCGATGTTCTCGAGCGGGTTCGCGTCGAGCACCAGGAGGTCGGCGAGCTTGCCGACCTCGATTGAGCCGATCTCCTTCGCGAGCCCGATGGACTCGGAGCCGATGATCGTCGCAATCTTGAGCACTTCGTGCGGCGTGAGACCGCCCGAGGCCAGCATGCGCAATTCCCACTGTGCGCCGAGCCCCTGCTGGTTGCCGTGCGAGCCGAGGCCGGCGCGGCCACCGGCGCGCACGATGTCGCGCACGCCCTGCGCGATGAGCGGAAAGTTGAAGTCCTCGTCGATGACAACCGTATGGCGACGCCACTTGCGGTCGATTTCCTCGTGCGGGATGAAGCGGCGGATCTTCTCGTCGGCGTGCATGTCGGTCTTGTTGCGCCAGTACAGTTCCCCTTCCGGCGCGCCGTAGGCGACGATGAGCGTGGGCGTGTACGTCGTGCCCGACTGGGCGATGAGCTGAATCACGTCCTTGCGGATCGGCACCACGTTGATGCTGTGCTCGATCCCCGTGTAGCCGTCGAGGACCATCGTGAGATCGGCCCTGAGGTTGCTCTCTCCCTCGTTGGTCGCGATCATCCCCTCCGCTTCCGCCGCCATGCGGATCCATTGCCGCGCCTGTCGGCGGGGCTGGAGGTACTGCTTGAGCGAGTTCGCTCCCTGCGCTTTGTAGCGCCGCACCACGTGCAGCGCGTCCTCGTAACTCTTGACGTCGACAGTGCTGGTGGTGAGAGGCGCGGCGGTGCCGTAGAGCCGCGGCCCGACGAGCGTGCCGGCGTCGACGAGTTCGTTCCAGAGGAACGTCAGGCGGTTGCCACTCGGATTGCGCGTGGTGGTCACGCCGAAGGCGAGATGGTTGGCGATGTTCCACTCGTCGTCGGCCGGCATGTCACTGTATGTGACGGGATGCGCGTGCACATCGACGAGGCCTGGTGTGATCGTCTTGCCGCTCACGTCAATGACGCGCGCGCCGGCTGGAGCCGCGAGGTTCCGGCCCACCGCAGCGATGCGGTTTTTCTCGATCAAGATGTCGCCCTTCGCGATCACCTCGTCGCCTTTCATCGTTACGAGGCGCGCCCCGCGCAGCAGGACGCTGCCCGACGGCGCGCCGCGCGGCACCGATAGCGCGATCGTGAAACGTTCCGTGCCCCACGACTCGCGCGCGGGGGATGCGACGACTCGGTCGAGCGCCACGCGGGCGATCTCATTGGCAAAGCTGTAGACAATCGTGCGGCCGCCGTCGGCCCACTGCACGTAGTTCGCGCCTTCCGTCGTCACGCGCCGCGCCGGCACACTCGGCGTCGGGAACGTGATGGCGATGCCGTCGCCTACGTCTGGGATCGCCGTGACGTAGGCGTCCTCACGGTCGACATAGAGGAGCCACTTGCCGTCAGGTGACGGCCGCAGCGGGCCGAGGCTCGTTTGGCCGGACGTCGTCGAGAGCTTGGCGTGCGTGCGCTTGTCGCTCCCGTCGATTTTCACCGAGACGACAGCGGTCGGGGGCGGGGCGGGGAACATCCCCGCAGGAGGAGTGGCCGGTGGCAGCAGCTCCGAGAAGTACACCCGCTCGCCGTCGCGCTCCGTCTTGATGACGGACACGCGCTGCGCGGCCGTGGGGAGGATTTTGTGCGGTTCACCGCCATCAGCGGAGATCCACGCCAGTTCCTCGCGCCCGCATCCGCGGCAGAGCGGAGAGAGTTGGCGCTGGCCGACGTACACGAGCTTGTCGCCGTCCGGGTTCCACGCGATCGAGGTATAGCTCCCGCCGGCCGGCGTGAGCGCGACTGGCGTACCGCCCTCTGCGGGCACTTTCATCAAGCGCGCACCACCGGTGTCGGACTGGCTGACGAACGCCACCCATTTTCCGTCGGGTGAAATCGTGGGCGCGTACTCGTGGAGCGGGCTCGTCGTGAGCCGGCGTGGCGCGCCGCCGGCGAGTGGTGCCGTCCAGATCTTGCCCACGCCCGTGAACACGGCGCGCTTGCCGTCGGGCGCCTGCTCAACCCACATCAGTTGCCGCACGGCGAGCGGTCCGTCGTCGACGCGCTGCGGGAAGTTGATGCGCGGCGCGAGCTCCTGCTCGACGCGCGCTGTGAACGGGATGACGCTTACCTGCTTTGTTGCCACATCGACGCGCTTGATGTGCCCGTCGCTGGTGAACACCACCGCTTTAGAGTCCGGCGTGAAGGCGTAGCCCGGCAACACGTCGTTCGGCGCGTACCCTTCTTGATCGTCGCGCTGCATCGCTGTGACGAGCCACTGTTCGTCGAGCGTGCGCAGGTCGCGGATGCGGAGCGCCGTTTCCTTGTCGCGGCGCGTCGCGTACACGAGCCAGCGGCCGTCGGGCGAGACGAGGGGGCGCAGCGCGCTGCCGTAGCCCGTCGTGATGATGCGCGAGACGCCGGTCTTGCGATCGAGTTCCATGATCTGGTAGCGACCGACCTCGCTGCCGGCGTATCCGCCTGGGTGGCTGGCGAAGTAGGTGAGTCGGCCGTCAGGCGCGAAGGTCACCCCCGTGTTCGTCGTGGCGCCCGGCTTACGCGGATAGAGCTCGACGCCCGTGCCGACCGTCCGGTGGTACATCCAGAGCGGTACGTTGGTGAGGTAGTTCTCCGGCGACGGATACGGACCGTAGCGGCGGGCGACGAGGTACTCGCCGTCGGGCGTCCACGCCGGCGAACTGAGCGTGAAGTCGGTTTCCTTTGTGACAATCTTGAGTCCCGTGCCGTCGGGGTTCACGGTCCAGAGGTTGTCGTTGCCGTTCCGGTCGGAGATGAACGCGATCACCTTGCCGTCGGGCGACCAGCGCGGCATGCAGTCCCACGCCATGCCGCTGGTGATGCGCTTCGCCTCGCCGCCTCCGATGGGAAGCACGTAGAGGTCGCCGAGGAGATCGAAAATGACCGTCTTGCCGTCGGGCGAGACATCGAGCGAGATCCACGTCCCTTCGTCGGTAGTGAACGCGATTTTGCGCGTCGGCTTGAGCGGCAGGGCCGCGGTGTCGGGGCGCGGTGCGAACGCGTCTTGCGCGCGGACGTCGACGGGGAGCGTGCACAGCGCCAGCAGCACGAGTGACGCGCGGAACAGGCGGTTGGGAATCAGATGGCGGAGCATCGGCACTGGGGCAGGAAGGAAGTCCGTAGATCGCGGTTCGTTCCCATAATGCGGATTCCCGAGGACGAGCGCTATCCCCGCGCGGCTCGGCAGAGCCGAAGGCGAATACGAACCTCGCGGGCTGGGTGCCAGAGGACTCCTCCGACAAGACTCGCGAGCCGAGCGGCGTCGGCAGCGAGCTGTCGTTCGCCACGGAACGAATGAGACTGTACCCCAGAGACGTGCCCCTTTGCTCAACACCCCTGCGCGTTCAACTCAATGCCGGCACCGCAACGCCAGCGACTCGACTCACGCGCCGCCGAATCACCCACTCCGCCACCACCACGTTGATCACCCATCCTGCGCCCATCATCACCGCGCGCGCCGGAACCGTCGGCGTTCCCACGAGAATGAAGTACGGCAGATGCGTCAGCACCTGCGTGCCAGCGCCCATCCCAAGCGCATACGCGCGCGTCATCCACGCACCGTGGCTCACAAAATCGCGCCGCCGAATGGCATTCACCGCCAGAAGAATCGAAATCAGCATCGCCGACCCAACGACAAGACGTTCGGCGTAGAGCGCCACGCCATCACCGGCGGGCCATGGATACGCCAGCGTCATACCGAGCCCGGTGAGTGCCGCCACCAATCCGCAGGCCACGAGCACTCGACCAGCAGCACGATGCCATCCTCGGTGGCGCCGCCGAAACGATGGCGCAAACTGTAGCGCACCGAGGATGCAAAATGGAATCACCGTGATCAAATGCAGAACCGCCGGCAGCGGCATCGCAAAAAACCGCGCGTTCGCTGCCGTGATCGTGGCCCCGCGTGCGAGCTCGGCGAGCCGAGCAATCCCCGCCGCCGACGGAACGACGCTCAACACGATCAAGGCAGCAGGAAGTTGCCACTCGAACCGCCGAGGCACGGACGCGGCGCCCACGACTAGCGGCCCGCGAGGCGCAGGCCAACCATCACGGCCACATCGGTGCGGCGGCCACCGGCGCTCGCCACCACCAACGGCTTGAAGCCGGAGACATAGTCGCGCACTTCCACACGCAACCGCACGCGGCGATACCCAAGCTCGCCACCGGCGCTGCCGTACGCCGCGAGGTTGTGCGTGGCATCAACGTCCAAGCTCCGATAGTTGTAGCTGCGGGCGCCCGCGCCGAGTCCGGCCAGCGGAGTGAAGGTCACGGCGCGGCCAATCGGCCAGCTGTTGGCGCGAACCTCGGTGCCCAGGTCGTACGTGAAGACGTCGAGTTTTGGAGCGCCGATGGCCACGAGGTCACGACTCCGTGCCCATCCGATGGTCGTGGTGACGGCGACGCGCGGCAGTACGAGGTAGGACAGTTGCGCGGTGCTCAGGTCACCGCGCTTGATACGGTTCGGCTCGGTTCCCGTTGGCACGAGGCTCCCGGACGACATCAGGAACTCAAACTTCGACTTTTCGGCGGTGGCGGTCTGCGCCGAAGCAGACCGAGCGCCGATGACCAGTGCGAACGCGACGAGTGCAGCGCGCTTCAGCTTCGCGCTACGGGGGGTGCGGCCAGCGGCGAGCGACGGGTGAGCGAGCGTAACCATGGCGGACGTTGCGGGGGGCATTGTGCGACTCCAGTAAAATGTTTATGTTTATGTCGTACACGAATAAGTGTATCATATAAACAGTTTACGATCTGTCAAGGGCTGTTGGCCAGGAACGCCATGAAACGAAAGACCGGCCCCACGCGGCCGCCGAAAACCGAGCAGCTGCCGGCGCCGAAACGAAAAGGGGGCGCGGTGGCGCCCCATACGGTGGCGCCTCAAATAGATGCGAGTGCGGCACAACAGGAGCTGCGCCAGCGAAGCCAACTGCTCTGGGAAGAGCAGGCGCGACCGAGTCGTGGGCCAAAGCCGGCGCTCCGCCGCGAAGATGTGATAGCGGCGGCCATCAGTCTTGCCGATGCCAACGGCCTGAGCGCCCTCACCATGCACGCGGTGGCGGAACGGCTGGGATTCACCACGATGGCGCTCTACCGCTACTTCCCGAGTAAAGAAGCGCTGATCGACGCGAGTGTGGACGCGGCTCTTGGGACGCCGCCGGAGCGCGACGGTGCGTACGAGGGATGGCGCCAAGAAATTCGGCACTGGGCCTTTGCCAAACGGGCGATGCTCTGCGCGCGCCCGTGGCTCGCCGAGTTACCGTTTGTGGCCGCACCGCACGGTCCCAACTGGTTGAGTTGGCATGAAGCGTTTCTGCAGACTCTTGCCGATACTGGGCTCAGCCCGGAAGACATGATGGATCTGCTGGGACTCGTGGACGGCTACGTGCGCGGGAGTTCCGACACGGCCATCTCCCTTGCACGGGCGCGGTCGCAGGGGGTGTCGGACGCGGAGTGGGCGCAGGCGGTTGGTGCCGACCTTTCACGTGCCGTCAACGACGCGCGCTATCCGGTGCTCTCCGCCATTCTGTCGTCAGCATCCGGTGGCACGAAATCGGATGCGCCGCTGCCGACGCGCGGTGGCCGAATGCGTACGATGGACGAGCACTTTGAGTTCGGCCTAGGGCGAGTGCTCGACGGGATCCAATGTTACATGGACTCACTGGGAGCACCCTAGCAACCGGATGCCGTGACTCACTCAGTGACACATTCACGTCGGAGCAGGTCAGGCATCGGTACATCACCGCTCGGCTCAAATCCGCGGAATCGGCGTCCTGAACTGCAATTCGAACCGAGCAATCATGATGCTGGCGGACATCACGGCATTGCCAATGAAGTAGTCCGCTAGCGCGCCAAACTCCGGTGCCGCGGTGATTTTCGGCATCACACACGATTGGTCGAGGTTCCCGAAGCAGCTGGCCTGCTTGACCCGATCATCCACGACTGCCGCACCCCGCAATCCCACCGCGAGAGTCGCCGTCGGTTGCTCGACCCCAAGATCCGATAGCCCTGCCAACCACGGCAGAACGATGGAGGAGCACAGAGCATCCGTCGCGGCTGGCAAGTTACTGCTCTTGAGTGACGCATCACGCAGCGCCAAGAGTGCGTTGCGCTGAAACACGCTCTCCGACACATCGGCTTGCCTCGTCACCTCGGCGTAGCTCTCTTTCCGAAACTTGACGAGGAGCTGCGTCGCCCATTTCACGCACTGGCCAAACGCTTTGGAAACACCCGGCGTTGTTCTGAGCATCGCCGCAAGGGCCTGCACCTGATCTTGGTCGTGTTGGGCGTCTTGCGCTTGAGCCTCGGTGAGGTTCATCGCGAGCAGCTGCTCTTTCGTGAGGTCTGTCAGCCTGTCTTGGGCCCACGCGCACGTTGGAACAACCACATCAAATGCAGAGGCCAACACCATCCGTCGCAACGCGTCAGCGCATTCCTTCGCATGTGACGCTCCGTCTCGGGGGGAGACTGCGTGAGATGCACTGGGTTGGGTAGACACCATCCTTAGGTACATTAGGTCTTGGAGGTGTCAAATGCGAACACGACGGCAGCACAGTCGGGAGTTCAAGGTGGAGGCGGTCCGGTTAGTCCGTGAGCGCGGGGTCACGATGG
>JAPLKS010000002.1 GCA_026387915.1 Gemmatimonadota bacterium | reverse complement strand
CAGAGCGGGCGACCGGGCTCGAACCGGCGACGTCCAGCTTGGGAAGCTGGCATTCTACCAACTGAATTACGCCCGCAACTCCCCAATAATACCCGCCAACACCCGCCGAAGGTAGACCGCACCCCCTCTTGACATCCCAGACCATGTGTAGCACTGTATGACTACACTAACACAGGTCGCCGATGTTCGAGCGTATCGATCCCAGAAGCCCAACACCCATCTACGCGCAGATCGCCGAACGCGTGCGCGTCGCGGTCGCCTCGGGCGAACTCCGCGCCGGAGACGGGCTCCCCTCCGTCCGCGCCCTCGCCACACGACTGCGCGTCAACCCGGCCACCGTCGTGCAAGCCTATCGCGACCTCGAACGCGAAGGGCTCGTCGAAATGAAACAGGGCGCCGGCACCTACGTCGCCGATGTCCCAGCCGACACCCGCGCCCGCGAACGCACCGCCGCCGCCAAACGACTCGTGCGCGAACTCCTCGCCTCCGCCGCACGACTCGGCATCAATCGCGACGACCTCCGCAAAGCTCTCACCTCAGAACTCGAGGACCGCAAGTGAGCGACGTCATTCAGCTCCGCAACGTGACCTGGCGCGCCGGCCGCGAGTTTGCCATTCGCGATCTCGCGATGTCCGTCCCCTCCGGCTGCGTGTACGGCTTTCTCGGACCCAACGGCTCCGGCAAAACCTCCACCATCCGACTCATGCTCGGCATGCTCCGCGCCGAACATGGCACCATTTCCGTGCTGGGCCACGATGTTCCGAAAGGCGTGCACCACGCGCTCGCGCGCATCGGCTACGTGCCGGAGCGGTTGCACCTCTATACGTCGCTCACCGTCGAAGAAACGATGCGCTACCACGCCGCGTTCTACGCCGACTGGGACGCCAAGCGCGCCGAGGAACTCCGCCGCGCCTTTGCCCTCCGCGCCGAAACCGGTGTCGAACGGCTCTCCAAAGGCGAGAGCGGCAAACTGATGATGCTCCTCGCCCTCGCGCACAATCCCGAACTGCTCATTCTCGACGAACCCACCGACGGACTCGACCCCGTCGTACGGCGCGATGTGCTCGCCGCGCTCCTCGAATATGTGAACAGCAAAAAGGCCACAGTGCTCATCTCGAGCCATCTCATTCATGAACAAGAACGCATTTGCGATCACGTTGGCGTGATGGATGACGGCCGGATGGTCGCCGAGATGGCGATGACCACCTTCCGGAGCGGCATCAAGCGTCTTCGCGTGCTCGACGCGCCAACGGAGATCGGGGCGCTCCCCTTTACGCTGCTGAATCGCGATCAATCGATTGGGCGCGAAGAGCAATGGGTGGTGCGTGGCTGGCAGCCGGAGATGCAACAGTGGTTTGCGTCCGGCACCTCCGAACTGCGCGAAGTGATTGATCTGGACCTCGAAGAAAGCTTTGTGGAACTCCTGCGCTCCGCACGCACCCCCGACGTGGAGGCCAACTAATGTTCCGTCAAACGCTCTTCACCCAGTGGAAGTGGGCGCGACTCGAGCTCGTGCTCTACGTGCTCACCGCCTTCGGCGTACCGGCCATACTCATCAGTGTGCGCCCGCACTTCGGGTACGACTCCTCCGTGACGGGATGGATGGAAGTCTCCAAGATCGGTGCGCTCTTCTTTATTTCGCTCGCTTTTGTCTGCGGCGCGAGCCTCGCCGCAGGGCCGTGGGTCAAAGACAACATCGGACGCCACATCTACGCGATGTCGCTGCCGGTCGCCTGGCCGACCTTTGTGCGTCTGCGCTTTCTTGCGGGTGCCACCTTACTGGCCGTGCCAGCGGCCGCACTCTTCCTCGGTTCGCTCGTTGCGGCGGCGAGCGCCAATCTGCCAGCCACGCTGCATGCCTACCCTGCGGGGATCACCATCCGCTGGTATCTCTCCGCCCTCCTGTTTTATGGGATGGCCTTTGCGTTGCAGTACCTCGCGGGCCGGAGCGCCGCGAAGGTTGCCGTCATCATCATGTTTGCCGTTGGCGCGGTAGAGATCGCGGCGCAACTCGTGGGCTTTCACAGCCCGACCGCCGCGCTCTGGGTGATACTCACCAGCTGGCCGGGGCCGCTCGACACGCTCACCGCGCGCTGGATGCTCATCGATGTGTGAGCGACGCATGCGTCCGCGAATCGGCAGACTGTTCGCGGCTGTTGCCGTCGTCGTTGCGTGCGCGTGGCCGCTCGCGGCGCGCGCGCAGAACGCATCGGCACAGGTCGCCGACCTCGAAGCACGGCTCCGCAGCACCGATATTGCCTTACGCGAAGCGCGTCGGAAGGTGGACTCGGTACGTGCGCTGCCCCGCCCGAATCTCCCCGACAGTGTGGTGGTCGGCGCGCTCGCCGTGCGCTTCACAACCGACGCCCTAGGCCCCGGCGGAGCCGCCGCTCTGCAACGCGCCGCCAACCTGAGCTGGACGGACGCTCGCACGGTACTCGGCGCCAGCGCCGATTCCCTCGTGCGTGGCCACCCGATTGACGTGCGAGCTGAGTATGCCTACGCAAACTGGTGGCAGCAACGCCAGGTGTGGCTTTCGTTCCAATTCGCGGACCACAGCCCACGTTATAACAGTCTTCGCGCACCGGTCCGCGAAACGCCGGCCCGTGATGTTCTCAGCGATCTCATCGGCGCACTCGCCACCAACGGCGAGTCGCCCAAGCTCGTCCTCTGGCTCGGCGCCTGGATGCCGGCCCGCCCCACCGCGCCACAAGCGTGGGAAGATGTCGCGGTGGACCTCGCTACCTCACCGTCCACGATTGCGCGCGCCTGCCACGTCGGCGCGCTCGCGCAATGCGAATCCGCGCTCGGCCTCACCGACGCAGGCGACGAACTTCTTAGTTGGTATGATGCCGACGACCGGCGCGCCATCGTGTTGCGCACGCCACCAAACCCCAGCGCCGACGATCAAGTCACCCTGTACAAGCAGTGCGTCAAGCAGAGCAATGATGCGTCGTGCATCGCCTTCCTCCGCACCCGCACGGTGCCGCGCCCGCTCCACATAGATTCGCGGCGCACACTCTTTGCGTACGCGCTCGATCGCGGTGGGCCCAATGCTTTTGCGCGACTGCGCGCGGCGCCCACAGGGACTCCGGTTCGCGAGTTGCTCGCGGCCTCGTCGGGAATTGACACGCCAACGCTGGTGCGCGACTGGCGCACGCACGCGCTCGCCGCGAGCCCTGACCTCGTGACGCCCAGCGTGCTGCAAGCTGGCGTGATGCTCGGCTGGATTGCCCTGCTTGGCGTGGTGGCCACCCGGAGGCGCCCGTGACCCTTACCTTCCCCCGTTGGGTGGCGATGCTCGTCATCGGCTGCGGCGTACTCGTCGCCGCATTCTTTAGCCCAAAAAACATCGAGCCGATGTGGCGCTGGCGCGGCTTCAACGAAAGCGCCTCCTCCGTTACGCTGCGCGAGATCGCACAGGCGCGGGTGCAACACGCCTCCAGCTTGCTCGCCGCTCGCTCGCTCTGGCTCGACGTGCAGGCGGCGGAGCGCGCGCTTCGCGCACTCCCCGCCGGTGCCGAAGCACCCGTGGTCTTCATCGGCAACTACTCCGCAGCCTCCAAAGCGAACCTCGAGCAGATCGTGCGCACCGAACGTGCCGCACTCCCAGCGCATGGTGTAGCACCCATCGGCATTGTGGTTGTCCCCGCTGAGGATCTGGCTTTCGTATCGGTGGCGTCCGCTCCGACCAACCCGACGGGATCCGACGCGCTCTGGTTCAACCGCTCCATCAAGAACGGCAACACGCGCCGCATGATCATGCCGCGCACCGAAACCGGCGGACGCTGCGTGATCGTGCTGCGCCTCAACGCTGTGGCCGCGTCGCAGCCAGGCCACTTGCCCCCACGCTCGCTCCTCGGCGGCTGCGCGTTTTACGACGCCTTCGGCGCACCAGGACGCGCCGTGACCGATCAGTTCACCACCAGCAGTTTGTACCGGATGCAGAGCTACAATGCCACCGTCCCAGATAGCGTCTGGCATTTCGTGATGCACTTGGATTTCGAAACCGATCGATCGCTGATGCACAGCGCACGCTGCGCGGCCGGTGACGACGCGGCCTGCCTTGGCATTCTCCGCGTTGATGCACAGCAGAACGGCTACGACTTCGCGCAACGCGGCGTCAATGCATCCCGGCCTGCGGGGATCAGCTCGGCGATGGGTGTCGTCGCCGGCGGTGCCACGGAGACAAAACTCCTCGGCACTCTCGCACGCGACCTCGGCCCCGCGCGTTTTGCGCAACTCTGGAAATCTGATAGTCCATTTGCGGATGCGTATTTCGACGTGAGTGGGCAGTCGCTCGGCAGTTGGTTACGCCTCCAACTCGTCCGAGGCGACGGCCCATACCGCGCCGGACCATGGAACCCGCCGGTCTCTACGGCGCTCACCTTGCTCTTTGTCATCTGCTGCGCCGGCGTTGCCGTGCGTTTTGCGCCGCGTCCCCGCGTCAACTAATCCGTCGGCGTCGTTGAAACGCTGACTCACTTCGAGAGATCAAACAATGTCGTACGTCAAACGCCTTATCACCGCCACCATCATCGCCTCTGCTGCCGGCCGCTTTGCAACGCTCAACGCGCAAGCGCCATCGCAAATACTCGTGCCCGACACTGCCACCACCGCACCGCACGCTATTGCCGACATGAAGCTTGCGTTGCGCAATCTCGTGGTGGTGCAGGAGAAGTACTGGGCCGATCACGGTAGCTACACCACCGACGGCAAGGCGCTTGGACTCTATCCCCACCCCAAGGGCACGCTCTATCCGCAGGTGATTCAGGCCGGGAGCCGTGGCTGGTCGGGGATGGTCACCTTTCATCCCGCGCTCAAGGGCAAGAGCTGCACCATCTGGGTTGGTGCGAGCGGCGTGGTGGGTGACAAACCCAAGACGATGGGCGGTCTCGACGCCGGGCGCGAAGGCGAACCCATCTGCGACGCGCCGTAGCGTTCACGCGTTTTTCGACGCCGACGGCTGTGCGGCCACCTACCCCGTAGTCGTCGAGCGCCGAACCGCCGCAAATCGCCCGCGAATCCACCCGCGCGACGGCACTTCGAGCCAGCGATAACTCGCAATGGACACGACGATCGTCATGAGGGCGTAAAGTACGAACACTCCCCACGAGCCCACGCCAGGTGCCACACGGCGGAAAATCGCGAGCGCGTACCCATGCAGCGGTCCATGCAGTAGGTAGAGCGCGTAACTGGACTCGCCGAGTAGCACGAGCGGAGCGAACGCCAAGAGGCCGCGCGAAGGATTGGGCGACGCTGCCACCGCCCACACAATCAACGCGAACAGCGGAGCCGCCACGAGATGCGGCGCATGAAACGCCGGATGCATCCCGGACCACACCGCGAGAGCAACCGTGGCGCATCCGGCCGCGAGCGCCAGCGGCATCGCCAACGTCCACGACGGGCGACGCGCCAAATACACACCGCCCAGCCAGAGCCCGAGCAAAAACTCCGGGAGGCGTGCGAGCGGATTCAACGAACTCATCGACGCTTCCTGCGCTAGCGCACCGACGGCCGCACCGCTCGACGCAGAGAGCGATATGCCAAGTCCGGCAATCGTGCCAATCAAGAGGAATCGGCGCCCCATGCGGGTGGCAATGAGCGGAAGCAAGAACGGAAAGAGCGCGTAGAAAAACGCCTCAACCGAAAGCGACCAACTCGGGCAGTTCCACACACACACCCACGAATCCACCCACGCCTGCAACATCGCGAGGCTCGACACCACAATACCCGCGAGGCGCGCACCACTCACCACCTCGCCCTGCGTGCCGAACTCCCCCACGGTGTGCCAGAGCTGTGGAATAGAAAAGAGCAGCGCAAAGAGATAGAGCGGATACACCCGCGCCACGCGCGCCACCCAAAACTGCCGCCGATCCACCGTCGTGGCAGTGGCGCCGTAGGTGTACGCGAGGATGAATCCCGAGAGCACAAAAAAGAAAGTGACGCCCATCCACCCGCGGCCCCAGAACGCATTCCACGCGCCGTCATCGGCGGCGCGTGGAATGGTATGAAAGCCCAACACCCAAAACGCTGCGAAAAATCGCAACGTCGTGAGATGTGGAAGTTGTGCGCGCACCGCCGAGCGCTGCGGCGCGCGCGCGTCAGTCATGCCGCTAGGCAACAGCGGATCGCTCACTGCAACGTGGCGCGGTATTTCTCAAACCACCCCGCCAGCGTTGTCAGCTTCGCTGCCGCATGGCTCGGCCGACGACGAATTCCGTGCGGCTCCTCGGGCACGCGCACCAGCACCGCGTCTACCCCCGTCATCTTGAGCGCCTTGTAGTACTGCTCCGACTCCGACATCGGCGTACGGAAATCTTCTTCGCCCGTCATAATGAGCGTCGGCGTCTTCACGTTCTTCACCACCGAGAGCAATGACCGCTTGTCGTAGTTCTCGCGGTTGTCCCACGGAAAGCCCGGGAACCAATCGTTGACGGCGGCCGGTGCCATGTCGGCGGTGAGCGCAAAGCTCTCCCAGTTGATCACCGGGTAAAAAGCCAACGCCGCGCGGAATCGGTTGGTGTGTCCAATCATCCACGCCGTGAGCACACCGCCGCCGCTGCCACCAGTCACGAACAAATTCTTGTCGTCCACATACCCCTTGGCAATCACCGCATCGACGCCGGAGTTGAGGTCAAAGAAATCGTCGCCCGGGTACGCGTGATGAATCAAGTTGCCGAAGGTCTCGCCGTAGCTCGTACTGCCGCGCGGATTCGTGTAGAGCACCACGTAGCCCGCGGCGGCCATGATCTGCTTTTCTTCGTCAAAGCGGTCGCCGTAATTCGCAAACGGGCCACCGTGAATCTCGAGGATGAACGGATATTTCTTGGAGGGATCAAAGTTCGGCGGCTTGATGATCCACCCCTGAATCTTCCGGCCGTCCTTCGACGACTTGTACCAGATTTCCTCGGTGGCGCCAATCACGCGATTCGCGAGGAGATCGCTATTGAGCGAGGTCAGTGTGCGCACCGCAGCCCCCGCCGCACCCGTCGTCACCGCGACCTGCGAGGGAATGGTCGGCGTACTCAGCGTGATGGCCACCGTGCCATCGCGCGACACGGAATAACTGCCGCCACTGTACGCGCTCGACCCCGTACCGATATTGCTGGCGACCGTGCGCAACGTGCCATCGAGAGCGATGAGTGCGACTTTGGTGTTCCCTTCCACATCGTATTGCACATAGATGCCGCGACCGTCAGCGCTCCAGACCGGGCTCGCCACACTCTGGTCGAGCTTGCTCGACACGACCCGCTTGCCCGAGCCATCGCGATTCATCACGTAGAGCAGCGTGTTCTGATAGCCTTGATGCCGGTCGTCGTAGCCCGTGTAGGCGATGAGTTTGCCGTCGGGTGACACCGCCGGATTCTGGTCCGGCCCATAGCGATCGGTGAGCTGTCGCGACTTGCCATCCGTGACGCCAACGGCCCACAGATCCGACTCACGCGAGTTGAACTCCGGATTCTTGCCGCTGCGTGCAGCGAGAATCAGCTCCGCGCCGTCGGGCGTCCAGGCAAGTGATCCACCGCCATACGACGTGCCGCCATGATGAAACTCACCACTCGTCACCTGACGCGCCGCACCACCGTCGGCACGCACCACAAAGGCGTGCATGAAGCCAGGCGGCACTTCGCCCACGCCATTGAAGCGAAAGACCAGTTGATCGGTGTACTTCGCCGGCGGCGACCAAGTGGCACCGGCCGGTGGCGCGAGCGGCGTGCCGACCATGAGCGCGGGCTTCGACACCAACTGCAAGAATGCCAACTGCGTGCCATCGGGCGACCAGGTCGGCGCCGAGGGCGCATTGCCACCATTGGTGAGTGCATACGATTCACCGGTGTCCATCCAGCGGATGTAGAGCTGCGCGCTCCCGCTCCGATTCGACACATACGCGAGGCGCTTGCCATCCGGCGACCAGCGCGGCGACACATCATCGAACTTTCCTGAGGTCAACGGCCGGTGCAGCGAGCCATCAACTTTGGCGAGCCAAATATTGCTGTGGCGACGGTCCGTCATGTTGTCGCTCCACTGCCGCACATACGCCACCCATTGACCATCGGGGGATATTTGCGGTTCCGCCGCGTATTCCAACTGGAAAATGTCGGCGGCTTGCAGACGCTTGGCCTGCGCGTTGGCGCGCGGTGCCAAGGCAAAGACCGCGGCGAGCAACAGCACAGCACAGGGGACGGTGCGGAACGAAAGGCGGCGCATAGGAGCTCCGGCGAACGTGGCGAAATGCGTGGCGAAATGCGTGGCGAAATGCGTGGCGAAATGCGTGGCGAAATGCGTGGCGAGGCGCGCAGCCTGCGGCATGTGCCGCGCAGTCCGCGCGAACAGACTGTCGAATAAGCTACGCTCGGCTTGGTCGCCGTCCAGCACTCAGGGGCAAGAATGCGCCACTTGGACTCTGCCAAACAGAAACGCCACCCCAACTGGGGTGGCGGTGATAGTCCTATAAGATCTGCTCTCTAAAGAGCCACAGGTCGGGATTGAACCGACGACCGCTCGATTACGAATCGAGTGCTCTACCACTGAGCTACTGTGGCGGTGTCACGGGAACCAACCGCAGCTTGAGGGAAGCCGCACCCGCATCACACATCTCGCTATGCCCTGGCTCGGATTCGAACCGAGACGCCTTGCGGCACCACCCCCTCAAGATGGCGTGTCTACCAGTTTCACCACCAGGGCAACGACGAACCCTTCACCTACGGTCCTCCAACAACAACGGGAGCGACGGGGCTCGAACCCGCGACCTCTCGAGTGACAGTCGAGTGCTCTAACCAAACTGAGCTACGCCCCCAACACCGACTCGGCACCACACATCGCCGAGCGTCCAGCAACCCTTGTTCACCTGCCGGGGCGGAGCCAACTCCACTACCCTGCGGTGCTTCCCTGCTTTCACTACTTCTCTTGCACGCCGCCCGTTGGCAGCCCTGCATAGCCCCAACGGGAGTCGAACCCGTCTCTGCACCTTGAAAGGGTGCCGTCCTAACCGATAGACGATGAGGCTGGCCTATCTCCAACAATCCCGCAGTCCGACTCAGTCACCAGTATTTGTATGCGGCACAGCGTCGTGCTCGTCGTACCCGTCGTGCCCGTCGTGCCCGTCGTGCCATAGCGGTAACGGGATTCGAACCCGTGTTCTAGCCTTGAGAGGGCTATGTCCTAGGCCCCTAGACGATACCGCCGCGTGGACCACATCCAATTCAGTTTCGGTTGCCCGTCAGTTTTTCTGTTGCCACCGTTTCCACCGTACAGGCCCGGAGGGAATCGAACCCCCAACCGCCGGTTTTGGAGACCGGTGCTCTACCAATTGAGCTACGGACCTAGAAGGTCGGAAACACCAAGTCGACGGCGCCCTCAAGTCCCGCACCTCAAAAAACGCCGTCGGCCGTGCCTCCGGTACCTTCACCATCACAGGGTGGCTGACGGGATTTGAACCCGCGACCCCCGGTGCCACAGACCGGTGCTCTAACCAACTGAGCTACAACCACCATTTCCGGTTTTGCGCCCCGGCCGGCGTCCTTCAGAGCTTTGGAACTTAAGCCTCTGCGACTCTCAGGTAAAGTGCCGCACGCCACGCTTTTCCGAGCAAGTAACCGCGCTCAGTCCTTGGCGCGATCCAAATACTCGCCAGTATTCGGGTTTACACGCACCCGTTCGCCCGTCGCCACGAACTCGGGAACGTTCACCGTCACCCCGTTCGACAGCACCGCCGGCTTGGAGCTCGCCGTCTTGGTCGCCGTCTTCATGACCGGGCTGGTGTCCACAATCTCGAGCACCAGATACTGCGGGAGCTGAATGCCGATCGGACGCCCGTCGTAATACTCGGCGAGAATCTTCATGTTCGCCTGCATCCACTGCGCATTGTCGCCAAGCATCTCGTCGTCCATCTCGAGCTGCTCATAGTTCTCGGTATTCATGAAGTGGTAGGTCTCGCCACCCTTGTACATGAACTCGAGCTCATGCGTTTCCATGTCCGCCTTCTCAATGGAGTCGGCAGCGCGGAACCGGTGCTCAAAGTTCGAGCCGCTCCGGAGGTTCTTGAGCTTGGCCTGCACCATTGCGCGGAGGTTGCCGGGCGTGTGGTGACGGAACTCGATCACACGGCACGGATCGCCCTCGAACACGAGGACCATACCGCGGCGGATCTGGGTGGCTGGCATCGCCATATCAAACGTCCTGATGAATGCTGGAGTCGGGTTTCTTAGACAGCCTTTAACTATAGTCAGGCAAAGGAGTTGTATCAACTGCTAGCGGGGGATTGCCGGTGGACAGGCTCAGGGGCCCGCCGGCCGGGCTCCTAGCGCTTGCTCTGGGTAGGCGGCTCACCTGCCAGTCGTTCTTGCCCTGCAGGCGCCGGACGGGCACGTTTGCCGAGCACCGTTCTACCGCGCAGCCCAGAGGGGAGCCCTGCCCCTCCTGCGCCACCGGAAGTCCCCCGACCGCCATCCTTGCCGCCAGGCCAACGAATGCCCGCCTTTGCCTCCACACGTCGCCTCCGAGCCCTGCTCGTCGGCCTTTCCGTCCTCGGCACCGCCAAAGCCTTGGCGCAGCGACCGCAGCCATTCTCCGCTGAAGATCTGCACCTGCTGAGGGCCGTGAGCGACGTCCAGCTTTCGCCAAATGGCCTGCAAGCACTGATCACCGTGACCAACTCCAACAGTGCCGGCCGCCCGACGTCGGAGGTGCGCCTCGTCACACTCGCGAGCGGCGCCTCGGCCCCTATTGGGCGAGATGGCGCCGGGGTGTCTGCTGCCCGTTGGGCACCCAAAGGCGACCGGATCGCCTACCTCGGCCGCGAGGGAACCCGCTACGGGGTGGTGGTCGCGAATGCAGATGGGAGCAGCGCGCATCTCGTCGCCGACGTGACGAGTACCAACCATCCGCTCCCCACCAGCGGCGAGCGCTTGAGCTGGTCACCCGATGGCACCCAGATCGCGTTCATCTCGGCCACACCGGGCCCGGAGGTCGACGCCAGCGGCGACCCCATGGTGATCACACGCTACCTCTACAAACCGACCGCCGGCGAAGGGCTCAGTCGGTTCAACGACAACCGGCGGCTACACATTTTTGTCGCCAACGTCAACACCAACGCGGTGCGCCAGCTCACCACGGGCAACTACTACGAGCACTCCATCGACTGGTCCCCGCGTGGCGACGAAATCCTCTTCGTGTCCAATCGCGAGAAAGATCCGGACCGGTTCTTCAACTATGATGTGCTCGCGGTCCGAGTGGCCGACGGCACCACACGCCGCATCACGAGCACCAAAAGCGCCGAGTATGCGCCGGCCTGGTCGCCAGACGGAAGCTGGATCGCTTTCCAAGGCACCAAGCGCGATCTCACCTCCTCCGAAACAACCATGGAGGACACGCACAGCTGGGTGATGCGCGCCGACGGCTCCGCACGACGCGAAGTTGCAACGCTCGACAACCGGCAGGGCGCGCCGCAGTGGGCCTCCGATGGTTCGGCGCTGTATTTCTCCGCGCAGGAGCACGGCAACGTGCATTTGTACCGGCAAGCCGTAAGCGGCACCGCAGCCCAACTCGTCGTTGGCGGCACGGGCACGCTGGGATCGTGGTCGGTGGCACCGGACGGCGCGGTGGCGTATGCCTTTTCGACTCCAGCAAACCCGAGCGAACTCTATTGGCGCGATGCGCGCGGCACCACGCGGCGCGTGACCGCGCTGAGCGATAGCCTGCTCGCTCAGCGACGCATCGCGGGGGTGGATTCGTTTACCGTCCGCAGCGTCAAAGACCGCCCCGTACAATCATTTCTCACGCGCCCACTGGAGCTGACGGCGGGCAAGGCGCCGTTGATTGTGCTCATGCACGGCGGCCCGCACGGTCAGCAGGGCGCGGCGTTCAACTCGTCGGCGCAGATCTACGCCTCACATGGCTTTGGCGTGCTGATGGTGAACTACCGCGGCTCCACCGGCTATGGACAGGCGCACGCGGACGCGATCTTCGGCGACCAAGACGGCGCCGAAGCCGAAGACGTGCTCGTCGCACTCGATTCGGCGATCGCGAAGTATCCGTGGATTGATGCGTCGCGGCTTGGCGTGGAGGGCGGCAGCTATGGCGGGCAGCTCACCAACTGGCTCGTCACGCGCACCGATCGCTTTCAGGCGGCCATTCCGCGCGCCGGCATCAGCAACCTTATCACGCAAAATTATCTCTCGTACTATCACGACTACTTAGCCGTGGAGTTTGGCAAGTTCCCGCACGAGGGCGCCTTGATGGACACGCTCTGGGCCCGCTCGCCACTGCGGTATGTGTCGCGCGTGCATACGCCCGTGCTCTTTATTCACGGCGAAAACGACAACGACGTGCCGATCGCCGAAGCCGAGCAGTTCTACGTGGCGCTCCGCGACGTGGGGGTGGAGACGCAGATGCTGCGGTACCCGCGCGAAGGGCACGGACTGCGCGAGACCAAGCACGTGATTGACGCCATGCAGCGTTCCATCACGTGGTATGATCGCTGGTTCACCAAACCCAAGGCGTAGCGGAGCGCGTCTCGCCAGAAGAAACACGGAGGGGATCGCGCCAATGGTTCGGCGCGATCCCCTCCGTGTTTTTTTCCTGTAGTTGGTATTGCTATGCCGTCACGGTCGATCGCCCCGTGAACCGCTGACTACCACTTGGTGGCCTCATCCTTGTTTGCCGGCCCCAGCTTGCCCTGCACCGACTTGAACAACGTAGCCGGATCGTACGCTGTCCCGGCTTTGAATACTTTCTGCACGTTGTGTGTGTTGCGAATGTCTTTGACGGGATTTCCCTTGACCACCACGAGGTCGGCGAGCTTGCCCACTTCGATGGTGCCGAGTTTGTCCCCCACGCCAATCGCGCGCGCGCCGTTGATCGTTGCGATCTTCAGCACCGCGGCGGCCGGCAACCCAGCGCGCACCATCGCGAACATCTCGCGGTGGAGCGAGAAGCCAGGCAAGAACTCGCCCGTGCTCGGGTAGTCGGTACCGGTGGTGATCAGGTCGCCACCGCCGGCGTCGTAGAACGCTTTGATCTCGGCGTTTTTGACGCGATAGATCTTGTCGAACGACGCATTGGGGCGGCGCGCTTCGGTTTTAGCAGCCTGCTCCGCCCGCACGTACGGCGTAAAAAAGGAGCGCTCGTCGTACCACGAGGCGAAGGCATCATCCGTGGTATGATCCGACGTGTAGCCGTACGCCGTGATCGTCGCATCAAAGTTGACGCGATACCGCAGGTACAGCTGCACAATCTCTTTAAACTCTTTGGAGTTGACGTCGAGATTCACGAGCGACGCGTACGCCGACTGCGTGGCCGGCAGCGCGTCGCCTCCCATGAAGTGTTCGATGCGATCAATGCCCATGAGAATCGCATCCTTCGGATTCACACTTCCCTGAAAGCCCGAGTCGAGGTGACCCGTGACGGTGGCACCGTGCCAGTGCGCACGCTCAATGAGCGCGCGCAGTTGGACGGGACCAATGCCCTTGGCCTTGAACGCGCGCACCCCTTGCGCGGCCCAATGATCAACGTCGGCATACACCTGCTCCGGCGTCATGTTGACGTCCCACCCCGGACGCGTGCGGCCAAAGTAGGCGCCCGAGCGCATCAGCCGCGGACCAGGTTGCTGTCCACTCTCGATGCGATCGCGCATCGCGGCCATATCGTCAGGATTGTACTCGCCGCCCGGGAACGTGGAGGTCACACCGTTGGCCAAGAACACCACCGGCTGCACCAGAGTTTCGTCGCGACGATTCTTGCCAAAGAGATTTACATTGTAATGCGCGTGCAAATCAAAGAATCCCGGCAGGAGATACTCGTCGTCAGCCAGCTCTACGACCTTGTATCCGGCCGTACTGCGGCCGGCCAGCTTGGCGTCGACTTCTACCAGCTTTCCGCTCATCACGACAACGCCGATGTTGCGCCGTACGTCTGATTTTACGGCATCAAAGATCCAACCGCCGCGAATGATCAGTGGTTCCGAACTTGGTGCCTGCGCGCCGGCGGTGGCCGACGCGCCCAGCGCGCAGGCGCCGAGGGCCGCCAGCGCGGCGAGCCCTCGACGCACACGCGCGGTGAATGCTGCGCGTGGTGTCATCCTACTTGCCCTGCAGATTCGGGTTGTTCTGCGTCTCAATGTTCGGCAGTGGGATGCACGTGATCGGACCGTACGTCTGCTGCTTGGCATTGACGCCCGTGGGGAACGGCAAGTTCTTGCGAATCATGTCCGAGTAGCGCTGCCCTTCGCTAAACAGGGAGCGCCGGCGCTCCTCGAGCACGAGTGCCGTGATGTCGCTGGTCTCGGTGCCGTCGAGCTTCGGGACACCGGCGGCCGTACGCACCGCGTTGATGGCGTCCTTCGCCGCCTGACCACCCACCGCCTCAGCGTAGATGAGCTGCGATTCTTTCCACGACGCGATCGGCAAACCGACGGCGCCGTTGCCGAGGAACTTCTGCTGGATGTAGAGCGGTGTGAGCCCGTCCTGCCCGTTGCGATTCGGGTTCAGCACCTTCACACGCGTGTCCGCCACACCACCCACGGTGAGCGCCCGGTACGCCGGTGCCACGGAGAGGAAGTCGTTGCGAATGGTCATGTTGTAAAGCTTGTTCTCGCGCGCCGGACGCGATTCCGAAAATTCGGCGAGGCGCTGCCAACCCACGGGCAACACCTGCGCGGCGTCGGCGGCCGCGCCCGGGAGGTTCGCGAGGTTGAGGCGCGCACGTGCGCGACCCGCCAACGCAAAATTCTTGAGATCGTTGTCGTTCGCGGTGGCCGCATAGGTAAGCGCGGTGGTGAACTGCGTTTCCGCGAGCGCCATCGTTTGGGCCGGCGTGATCTTCGGCCCGCTATTCACCGTCATTTCGCACATCCCTTCGCCGAGTAACAAGTACGCCCATCCCGAGTACACCGACATTTCGGCGAGGATTTTCTGCCGCGTCGGCACCTGCGCATCGGTGAGCGTCGAGATCCGTGCGAACGCATCTTCGTTCTGGAACCGCGCGCTCTGCATGGGCGTGTAATACCCAAGGTCGGTCGCCGTGCGTGACGTCGCGCACGTGCCCGGGGCCGTGAGAATTTCCGTACCGCGCCAACCCCACAGATTGGAGTTCACGAGGTTGTTGGAGACGAGGTATTCGCCGGACATGACACCGGCCGTAGTCACCCACGATCCGAACGCGCACTGAAACTGCTGCATCGCCGCGGACTCGAGCACCACGGCCATCGAAGGATCATTGAGCGTCTCGGCCGCGACGCGGCCAGGCGTTGTGACATCGAGCAAGCTATTGCAGGCGGTCAACCAGAGCGCGAAGCTCAGCGAGGCGACCGCGTGGAGAGTCTTTTTCATAATGGTCGTCATCCGCTGTTAGTAGGAAAGCCGAATGGTGAACGTCGCCGACGTCACCGGCGGCATGATCGTCTGGAAGCCGTTCGAGATCTGGCCCACCGGGCGTGTCTCGACGTCCCATACGTGCATGCCAGCGATGGGCACCATCACCATGCCGTCGCGGGAGGTGTTCCACCCATTGGCGGCCGTCCAGAGTGTCATAAGGTTGCGACCCGCCAGACTGATCGAGCCGGCGCTGGCCCCAATGTGGCTCAGCACGCGCTTGTCGAACGAATACGTCGCCGACAATTCACGCACCTTGAGGAATCCGGCCTTATAAGTACCGACGGCATCCGCTTCGATGGCGCGATACGCCTGCAACATTGGATCGTTGCGGAGAATGACGGCCTTCGTCAACCCGAGATTGTGAAGGGCGCGAATTTCGGTGTCATCCATGTAGTTGCCACCGTTGCCATCGACCTGCACAAACAGACGCAACGACTTGAAGAACGTGAACGTGGAGTTGAGCCCCGCCGTCCAGGTCGGTTGCGAATGGCCCCACTACACACGGGGCGCCTGTGCGCACGGCATCGGCGCGCCACCCTGTTCGAGCCCGGCCTTCCCGGTGCCACCGTCACAAATGGATTCCGTGACGGCGCCCGTGGCGTCGATCTTGGCCGACAGAATCTTGTACATGAAAATATCGCCGATGGAGAAGCCGACGCGGTTCTGCGCCATGCCGCCCTGTCCGACGGTGATAAAGGCCAACCCGCCGAGATTGTCGATGCGGTTGCCATTCACCGAATACTGACCGCCGATGTCCCAACCGAAGTTCTGGCGTTCAATGACGTGGTACGTGGCGCTGAGTTCGTCGCCCCACCCTTTGACGGCACCGACGTTCACAATCTGTGAACCCGGGAAGCCAACCGATGGCGGCAACGGCATGTTGACGATCGCGTCCTTGACGTTACGCGCATAGTGGCTGTACGCCACGTCGAGCTTGCCATTGAACAACGACGCTTCAAAACCACCTTCGAGTTCTTCGCTGCGCTCCGGCTTGAGTTCCGGATTGCCGTACGAGGACGGCACGAGCGACGGCTGATCTTTGTATCCGACGTCGGGATTGTAGAGCCGCGCCGCATCGAACGTACCGGGCTGCGTCCCAGCCGCGCCCCAGGCCGCACGCAAACGCAGCTCCTTCACGTACTGCACCTTCCCCCAGAACGGTTCTTCGCTGATCACCCACGCGCCGCTCAGCTTGGGATAGTACGCCGCCTTGAAGTGCTTACCGAACGCGCTGTTGTCGTCGCCGCGGACGGCCGCCGTCACGAATACGCGGTTGTTCCACGCCGCTTGCTGTTCCACATACAAACCGAGCGTGGCGTTCGCGAGGTAGTCTTCCGAGCCCGTGAGCGTGGCGCCACCGCTGACGGTCGTGATCGGAATCGCCGGGAAGTTTGTGCCCGTCGCCGAGATCGTGCTTATTTCTCGCCGGTAGTACTGAAAGCCGACGGCCGTTTTGAACTGGAGGTTCTCGCCACGCGAGTACTTCGCGACGCCAGAGTAGTCGAGCGTCAGGTAGTTCGAGGCGGCGCGCTCCACACGCTTACTCCCAGTGCCGAGCGACCCGAACAAGCTCAGGCTGCCGAGCGGATCGCGCGGATACAACAGCGAGTTGTTCTCGGCGTTGTTGTCCATACCCAGCACGAGCCGATGCGTGAACCAGGTCGTCGGGAAGTAGTTGGTCGTAATACTGAACGTGGTGCGGTCGTTATCGGCGCGGTCCGCCACCGTTTTTTCGACTTCTGGCGGCGCCGTACTGAAGCCGCGCTGCGCCAGGTTCTGCGTGAGCGGAGAACCCCACATCAGATTGCTGAACGGATCGATCGAGAGCGACCCCTGCACGAGTCGGATGCGCGAGCGAATGTACGACGCACTCGTCGAGATTTTGAGCTTGTCCGTCAGGAGCAGATCGAGGTTGGATCGCAGCGACAGCTTGCGGCTCCAGTTCCACGCGACCACGCCACCGTCGTCATCCCAGCCGATCGTATTGAAATACCGCGCCGCGTCGGTGCCGCCGCGTACGCTGATGTTGTAGCCCTGCCCCAGTCCCGTACCGAAGACGGCCGGATGACCAGAGGCGATTTCGTGATCCCACAGATTGAAGTTGACGAGGTTTCCGCCCGCGTCCTTCCCGTACAGCAACCCCGAACGCTCTGAGGGATTGCGAATCCAGCTATTGCCGGCGCGTGTGGAAAAATCCCACGAGGCTTTTCCTGTGGCGCCGCGCTTGGTGATGATCTGGATCACGCCGTTCGAGGCTTCGGTGCCATAGAGCGTTGCGGCAGCCGGTCCCTTGATCACTTCAATGCTCTGGATGGACTCGGGATTGATGTCATTGAGTCGGCTTGCGCCCGCGCCGCCGCGCTGCGTGGTGCCGCGCGAGACGTCAGCGTTCGCACGCACACCGTCGATGTAGATAATCGGGTCGTTTGAGAGCGAGAGGCTGCTCAGTCCGCGAATACGGATCTGCGCGCCGGTGCCCACTTGCCCTGTGGACGGCAAAATGGTGACGCCCGGCGTACGACCGCCCAGCACTTCGCCAAGATTGGCCGTCGGAACCGTGTTGGTGATATCCGACGTCTTGATTGTTTCGACGACGTTGCCGATGGCGCGCATCTGGGTGCCACCCGGGGTTCCGGTCACGACCACCTGGTCGAGGCGCGCACTCGATGCCGCCAGCACAAAATCAACCACGCTCACTTGACCACTCGTGAGCGTCGCCGTGCGCTGGGCAAGATTGTAGCCCAGCAAACGCACCCGGATTGCTGCTTCGCCTGCTGGGACGCCGGTGATGCGGTACACGCCGGACGAGTTCGTCACTCCTCCGATGGCCGCGACTCCCGCCGCGCCTTGCACAAAGACCTGCGCGCCAGGCACTGCGGCCTTCGTCGCGGAATCTCGCACCGTACCTGTAATCGTTGCACCGCTTTGGGCACTCGCGCTGTGCCCAGCAATACTGAGCAACAACAAGAGCCCCAACCGACACATTCTTCGTCCGAGCATGCATACCTCGCGTCGAATCTCGGCACTGAGTGACGGTGCCGGAACTGGTGGACCTTGCCCGGGGGACAAGGGAACGGAATCGCTGTATGGGGGCTATTCTGTCGCACTCCATTACAGTCCGCTAGTACCACCTTTCAGCGTTCAACGCGTCGCGATGAGTGTGCGTAACATAGGCCACAGATTCCGCGCCGCCCGCCGCGCACCCTCCGGCGTAGGATGAATCCCATCCCCCTGATTCAGCGCCTTATCGCCGGCCACGCCCGCAAGCAAGAAGGGCAGTAACGTCACCTTCTCCTGCGCAGCAACCGCCCCAAACACGGCGTGAAAACTCCGCGTATACGCCGCGCCCATATTCGTCGGTGCTTCCATCTGCACCAGCGCAATACGCGCCGCCGGATGCGACGTGCGCACCTTCGCGATAATTGCGCGCAGATTCGCTGCCGTGGAATCTGGGTTCAACCCGCGGAGCCCGTCATTCGCGCCCGTCTCAAGCACAAACAGGTCCACCGGCTGGTTGAGCACCCAATCGGCGCGACGCAGCGCGCCAGCCGACGTCTCACCAGACAACCCGGCTCCAATCACCTCGGCGGCCACCCCGAGAGAGTCGGCAATCTGCTGCAACACCGCCGGGTAGGCGTCGCGCTGCGGGTTGTCGAGGCCGTATCCAGCAGTGAGGCTGGTGCCGAGAATCAAAACGCGGCGACGCCCCGTAGGGACCGCAGTCGCCGCTTCCGAGGACGCAGTTGGTAACGCCCCATTCGGGCTGGGCGTGCTCCCCGCCCCACCCGCACCCACCGTTGCCCCAGTGGTCGGCACCGTAGTTGATTCCACGGGAACCCCAACGCGCCCCGAGGCCTTCGATTCAGGGGCATCACTCCGCTTTCCGCAGCCCCCCAAGGCCAGTGCGCCGACCGCGACCGCGATCCACGCCCGCTTGCCGCTCTTCTCTCCGATCTTTCGAATGCTCACGGCCACTGACCTCACCAAAGAATATCAAAGCGGCGAGAGCCGCCTTGCCGTGCTCAAGCACGTCACCTTCTCCATCCCGCAGGGCGAGTTTGTCGCCATCGTCGGGCCGTCGGGGAGTGGCAAAACCACTCTCCTCGGCCTCCTCGCCGGACTCGATACCCCGAGCGGCGGCGCCGTGACCCTCGACGGCGTGGACATCACCCGCCTCTCGGAAGATGACCGCGCCAAACTGCGTGGCGAAAAAGTCGGATTCATCTTTCAGAGCTTTCAACTGATTCCGACGCTTACTGCCCTAGAAAATGTACAAGTTCCGCTCGAACTGCGCGGGGATACCGACGCCGCCGAGCGGGCGCGCGACCTGCTACACCGCGTGGGGCTGGGCGACCGCACTGGGCACTTTCCCACGCAGCTCTCCGGCGGCGAACAACAGCGCGTGGCCATTGCCCGCGCCTTCGTGAACCAGCCCCGCATTCTCTTTGCCGACGAACCCACCGGCAACCTCGACGGTGCTACCGGCGAACGCATCGTCGCCCTACTTGAAGCGCTCAACCAATCGTCCGGTTCCACGGTCGTGCTCGTCACGCACGACACGGCGCTCGCCGAACGCACGAGCCGTGTCATCCGCCTCAAAGACGGCGACGTCGTTGAAGATCGCGCCACCGGCACGGTGCACGCCGCGCCCGCGACCGTCGGAGACGCACGGTGAGACGCTGGTCCGCCATCTTCAGCCTCGCCTGGCGCGAAAGCCGCACGGCGCGCCGCCGACTGCTGCTCTACATGTCGTCCATCTCGCTCGGCGTGGCCGCGCTCGTAGCCATCGATTCGTTTGCGAGCAACGTGCAAAGCTCCATTCGCGAGCAGTCGCGCAGCATCCTCGGCGGCGACGTCAGTTTTTCGGCCAACCAGCGCTTCCCCGATCCGCTGCTCAAGGCCATCGACTCCATCGAAACGCGCGGCACGCCCGTCGCTCGCGTGGTGACCTTCGGCTCTATGGCCATGGCACCGCGCAGTGGCGGCACGCGCTTGGTGCAGATCAAAGGCATTACCGCCAACTGGCCGCTCTATGGCACGGTGGAGTCGTCGCCAGCTGCCGCGTGGGGGCGATTGCATAGCGGCGCCTACGCGCTGGTGGATCCCGGGCTGCTCATTACGCTCGACGCACAGATTGGCGACACGCTCAATGTGGGCTACGCCAAGTTTGAGATCCTCGGCACCGTCACCAGCGTGCCGGGAGACCCAGGCGTAGCCGCAGCCATCGGGCCGCGCGTGTACATCCCTGCGCGCTTCATTCCCGAAACACAACTCTTGGGCTTTGGCAGCCGCGCGAGCTACGACGTGCTCGTCAAGCTCTCGCCCACCACGGTGAGTGCCAAGTGGGTCGCACCGCTCCGGCCGCGATTCCAAAAAGAAAATGTGCGCGTCACCACCGTCACGCAGCGCGAACAAAACCTCACCCAAGACATCGGCCGGCTCGCCGACTTCCTTGGCATCGTGGGGCTGATTGCGCTTTTGCTCGGCGGCATTGGCGTAGCAAGTGGTGTACATGCGTTCGTCACGCGCAAAATCGACACGGTAGCGGTGCTGCGCTGCCTCGGCGCCACCAGCGGACAAGTGCTGGCGATTTACGTGCTGCAAGCGACCGTCATGGGCTTATTGGGCGCGGCGCTAGGCACGGCGCTGGGCGTGGTCATTCAGTTCCTCCTTCCGCTCGCGATTCAAGATTTTCTTCCGGTGGATGTGCGCGTCACGCTCGACTGGCGGGCCATTGCACTCGGACTCGCCATTGGCGTGGGCGTGGCGTTGGTGTTCGCGTTGCGGCCCTTGCTCGTGGTGCGACGCGTCTCGCCGCTGCAGGCACTCCGTCGCGACGCCGCCGCACTCGACAAAGCGCGGCTCACCGACATTCCCACGCATCTGGTCAACATCACGCTCGTGGCCGGCGTGCTATTTCTCTCCGTGCAGCGCGCCGGGTCGTGGCCGCGCGGTGCGCTGTTTGCTGCTGGCATCGCGGCGTCGATGCTCGTGCTGTGGCTGAGCGCGTCCGCGCTGGCCTGGCTGGCACGACGCATGGTCACAGCGCGCTGGCCGTACGTGGTGCGCCAAGGCGTGGCCAACCTCTACCGCCCCGCCAATCAAACACGGTCGGTGGTGCTCGCACTCGGCTTTGGTGCGTTTCTGGTGAGCACGCTCTTTCTGGTGCAGTCGAACTTGCTCAAACAATTTGACATCACCGCCGAGCGGTCCAAAGGCAACCTGATCATGTTCGACATTCAGGAAGACCAGCGCGCCGGCGTCGATTCCATTCTCGCCAGCACAGGGCAGCACGCGATTGGCTACGCCCCCATTGTCACCATGAAAGTCGCGGCGCTCAATGGTCAGGATCCCGGCGCGTGGGCCAAATCACACGGACTCCAAGGCAACCACTGGTCACTGCGTCGCGAGTACCGCTCTACCTACCGCGACACGATGGTCGCCACGGAAAAACTCATCAGTGGCGTCTGGCTCGGGCGCACGACACTGCCAGACTCCATCTCCGAAGTCTCACTCGAGCAGGACGTGGCGGGCCAACTGAAGGTGACGCTCGGCGACATCATCACGTGGGACGTGCAAGGGGTGCGCATTCGCACGCGCCTCACGAGCCTCCGCGAGGTGGACTGGGGCCGCTTTGAGCCCAACTTCTTTGCCGTACTCGCGCCCAAGGCGCTCGAGCAGGCGCCCAAACAGTTCGCGACCATAGTTGCCGTGCCGAGCGACACGACGATTGCGCGAATTCAGCGGCTGACGGTCACGCGCTATCCGAACATTTCGAGCTTGGATCTCTCCCTCGTGCGACGCACCGTCGCGCAGATCGTGACCAAGGTATCGATGGCCGTGCGCTTCCTCACATTGTTCAGCATGGCGATGGGCGTGCCGGTGCTATTCAGTGCCGTGGCCGCCACGCGCCGAGATCGGTTGCGCGAAGGCGTGCTGCTCAAGACACTGGGCGCCACGCGCGCGCAGATTGGGCGTATCCTCCTCTCCGAGTATCTCCTGCTCGGCGCACTCGGCGCGTTGGCTGGGATGGTGCTCTCGTTTGGCGGTGCGTGGGCGCTGATCACTTTTGTCTTCAAGGGAACATTCGCGCCCGCCGTGCTGCCTGCCCTGCTGATTGCGTTTGCCATGATGGCACTGGCGGTGGGCATCGGCTTCCTGACGGGACGGGACGTGTTTCGCGAAACTCCGATGGCGGCGTTGCGGGAATCGTAACCGCAGCATCGCGCGTCAACTCGACGCGCACTCGGCCATTTTCTTCCGACGGCCGCGATTCACAGCAAACAGGGGCGCTCTCAATGGAGAGCGCCCCTGTTTGCTACGGCAACCGTACGATGGCCACGCGAATCGTATTTGGCGGATCGGTGCCGGCCGGCGAGCGCACCTCAATCAACTGACTCGCCGCTGAGTTGCCAAAGAGCTCAAAGATGGAGAACGAACCGCCCGCCAAGGAGAGATCTGTGGTGAAGTTGCCAAACCCGCCGGCGTGCGTGGACCACGGATTGCTCGACGGATACAACTGCGACGGCGTGGTGGGACTCGTGCAGGGGCCGAGGTCGGAACACATCCCGAGCCACATGTTGCGCAGATTCCACGACGGGAACTTGAGCCGCGCGTTGGCAGGCGTGAACGACGGATAGTCATCGAGGAAGAGCGCCAGCGACCATTCGCCGAGCGATTCTTCCCAGGCGCGCCCCGTGCGCGCTTCAAAGTTCGGCACACCGATGGTCGCATTCGCCGTGAAGTCTTTGAAGAACTGTCCTTCGGACGCGGCGAAGTGATCATTCGCCCAGCGTAGCATAGACCACGCCGTAGCGTAGAAGGTGCCGTCGCCGGAGAAGGTGCGCCCGAGCGGCGACCCGATTTCGGTGATGGCGCCAAAGGCGTAGAGCTGGTCGAGATGCCGCAGCATGAGTATCGGGCGATCTGCACAAGGCCCGGCAATCTTGTACTGTAGATCGCAGCCGAGCGAGGCAGCGTACGCCGTGTTCTGCTTCGCCGCCGTGCCGTAGTACGTGCGTGCCAAGAACTCTTCCGCCGAGCGCGCGGTGCCTTCTTCCCATCCCGTTTCTTCGAGCGAGTAGTTAGGCCGCGACAGCCGTTCCGCGTACGCGGTGACGTGCTTCACTTCGTGCAGCACCGTCCCGCGCATGAGCCGCAACCATTGCTTGCGCGAGTCGGGGCGACTGGTGTAGCCGGGGTCCGTGCTGGTGGGCGCCACAGCATAAAAGAACTCGCCAACGTTGCTCGACGGCTGCGAGGCGTCGAAGTCGCAGTTCACCACAAATCCCAGCATGGTGCCAAAGAGGAGCGCGTTCACCTTGGGCGTAAACACCATCACGACCTTGCCCGTGCTGCTCAGCTTGGCGTCCATCGCCAGCGGGTTGCCAAAGTTCGCCGTGAGAATCGGCCACATCACGTTGTCGAACTCTTGCCCGAGCGTGGCGTAATCCGCGTCCATCTTCCCCGCGAGTGTCGGCAGGCCATTGGCCACGGTGGCCGTGTCCTCAACAATGATGGCGTGCGTCCCCACGTATGCCGTGCGGACATTCATTGGCACGTTTGTCACGCAGAAGTTGGTCGCGTCGAGATTGGGCAGTTTGAGCGGCGTGATGGCGCCGAGCGTACCGATGGTCGGCCCGGAGGTGGCCGCCGCCACCGTGTTCGCACGCGGTCGAGCGAGCGCGGCGCGAATGGCCGCACCGTTGGCGCGCATAAAATCCGCATTGCGCTCGAGCAGTCGCTCGTGGGTGACATCGGCCACGCGCAGCCGACGGACTTCCTCGTCGCGATCAAAGGCCGTACCGCCAATGCGCGGGACAGCGCCATCCCAGGCACGGGTGAGTGGGCGCGCCGCGACTGCTGCACCAGACATCGCAGTCGCACCGTCGACGGTCGCCCGCTGCGCGACAGTGCTCGTAGTGCTCGTGATCGCGGAAGCTGTCGTTGCCGCCGTGGCGGCACTCACAGCAGGCACCGCACCACGCACCTGCACAAACACATTGCCAGGCGCCGACGACGACACCGCCTGTCGTGACGCGTTGTACACACTAATCGCATAGCGACCACTGGCCAGCGCGAGTTCATTGCAGCGCACTTCCGCGGCATTCGTGATCACCACACTCTGCCCCACGGCGAGCGTGCGCAGGTTGGCCACCTGAAGCGTCACGGGGGCAATACCCAACTGGCCGGCTGTCGACACCTGCACGTACACCGTGCGCGAAGGCTCGCACGCAAAGCCTGACGTCGGCAGCGTGATCCCAAGTTGCGTTGTGGTCGCAGAGGTGACTGTCGCCGCCACGCCATCCACGACCACCGCATTTGCCGACGCGGTGGCCGAGAAGTTTGAGCCCGTAAGTGTGTAGCTACCGCCGGGGCGTAGCGTTGTGGACGGTCCCACGGTCGTAATGATTGGAGAACTCGCCGCAACCGTCGCCTTCACGGTGATGACCGCGCTGGCCGTATTGCCATCGACTGTTGCCCGAACGGTGGTGGTGCCCACGGCGAGCGGGGTCACCAGACCGAGCGCACTCACCGATGCGATCAGCGGCTGCGTGGACTGCCAGGCAATCGTCGGATTGGCGATGGCAACGCCGCTGGAATCTTTGACCAGCGCAAGCAGCTGCAATGCGCCGCCGGGGATGAACACGGTTTCGGCGTCGCGCACAAGGCGAATGGACGCAGCGCGTGGATTTACAATGAGCAACGTCACGTCGGCGCTCACACCGCCCGCCGAGGCACGGATGGTGGCCTGCCCAGCCGCCAGCGTGGTGACGAGTCCGTTGTTATCCACCGTCGCGACGGTCGGAAAAACAGAAGTCCACGTCGGCCGGCGATCCGTAAGAATCGCACCCGCCGCGTCTTTGATGACGGCGGTCGCCTGCACCGTCGCCCCCGCGACGGCCTGCGCCGCCGACAGTGTTACGTCGATCGACTTGACCGGGTTCGGCTCGACCGTCTTGCTCGAACTCTCGCACGCGGCGAGGAGGAGCACCGTCCACCAGAGGCGATTCACGCTAGGAAGAATATTCGGAGGTCAGAGGAAAGCCCACTACCGGAACACCGTGTCTGTGCGGTGGATCACAAAACCCGCGCGACCCGCACCGAGAATTACAAACCTCTACGGAGCTTGAATAGTTCACAGGTTGAGGAATATGATACCCCACGGGCGCGACATCGGCACCTGTGCGGCGGGCCGTCTGGCGCCACCGTGCGCGGCCAGCGATTTTAGCGTGGTGAGCGAAGACTCCGACGGCATCCCACTAGGCCAGCGCATGGACGACTGGTGCGAAGGACGCGCCTGGCATTGGCGCGCCCTGATCCTAGTGCTGTTCGTCTGGCAGGCCGTGCGCTGTCTGCAGGACCCGATGGGCCCGAATCTCTTTGGCGGCATCAACTTTGGCGCGCACGAGTTCGGGCACCTCTTCTTCTCCTTCGGCGGCGAGTGGCTGACGGTGGCCGGCGGCAGCCTGATGCAGTTGCTTGTACCGATTGGCGCGGCGGCGGCGCTCGCCGTGACGGCGCAGGACTGGTTCGGCGTAGCCGCGTGCGGCACCTGGCTGGCCTCGAGCTTCGCGAATCTCGCCCCGTACATTGCCGACGCACGCGCCCAAGACCTTGACCTGCTCAGCTTTTCAGAGGACGGCGCGGGTCACGACTGGCACTATCTGCTGGCACACGCGGGACGATTGAAGCAGGACACCGCCATCGCGCGCAGCGTGAAGTTCGTCAGCGCGCTCGTCCTTGTGATTTCGGTGCTCTTCGCGCTGTCCTTACTGCTCCGCATGGCCCGCTCAAAGAAACCAGCCGCGATGCGCTAAACGCGAGGCACGCCGTCACGGCGGCCGACCGCTCGACTAACTCGACGAGTTCTGCCACTCGCCAGCGGCGAGTGTGAAGCGCGGAATGGCGGCATCAAAACGCGTGGAGTCGGCGCGCACAAAGCGATACTCGCCCTCCATGTGCCCATTGGCGGACTTGAGCACACAGAAGCTCTGATACTCGTGCACCGCGCCTGGGATGAGCAACGGCTGTTCGCCCACCACGCCGTCTCCCGCCACTTCGGTGTCTTCGCCAATTGAGTCGTGAATGCGCCAGCGGCGCGAGAGCAGCTGCACCGACTGCGTCGCCGTGTTCTCCACGCGCACAAAATACGCAAACACAAACTGCTGCTGCTCCGGAATCGACTGTTCAGGCAGATACACAGGACGGACGGTCACGCGAATGCCGTCGGTCATGCGGTAGAAAAAAGTCGAGTTCGGTGACATGAAGTGTTGAGGTGCCGTCCAAAGAAGCGCGTCGCAGGTAGCCTTCTAAATAATACGATGAACGGCACCGCGCCATCAACCGCTACCTCAACCGCTCAAACGACAGCGACAGCAGTAACTGCCTCGGCAACCCGGGCTCATATGCCACCGGCACACCATTGACGACATCCGGATTCAGAAATGCCGACCCGATATACCGCTTGTCCGTCAGATTCTGCACGCGGACGGCACCGCGCACCCCCAACCCGTTGCCGAGGTCGAATGGCGTCGTCGCGACAATGCCGATATCAAAAACCAACTCAGACGGCACCCGCACCGTGTTGGCATCGTCGAGGAAGTAGCCGCTCGTCTGCTGCGTGCCGAGCTGGAACCGCAGGCCGCCCAATCCCTCGGGAAGCCAGCCGAGCGTCACGTGGACCATCGCGTCGGGAACCCCGACCACTTTATTCCCACTGTAGTTGGCGAACTTGCCCGGCTTGCCGTAGTGCACGGAGTCCACGAGGTACGTCTTGTACTCCGCGTTCATCAATGTCACCGCGCTCTCAAGCGACAGCCCGCCCGCCGCGCGCAGCGTCAGCCCCAACTCTGCACCCGTGCGCTGCGCCTTGCCGGCGGTGAAATAGAACCGTCCGCCTCGGTACGGTACGATTTCGTTGGACATACTGGTCAGGAACACGGCGGCATCGTACGAGAGTTCCTGCAAGAACGCCCCGCCCAGGCCGAGCACGTGCCGCGTGCCAAATTCGTAGGTCGTGGACCGCACCGGCTCCAGCAGCGGATTGATAGCCGTGACGGTGTCCTGCCCAAAGGTGCTGGAGGGGTCCGTCTCGTTCCCCGCCGGCACTTCAAAGCCTCCGCCAACGCTCACATACCAGCTGTGCGTGGGATTCACCTTGTAGGTGAGCCCGATCTTAGGCGTGACGCCGGTGAAGCTCTTCGTGGTGTTCAGCTGGGGCGTAATGTTGCTGTTATAGGTATAGGTCGCCGCGTCGTAGCGCGCACCGACGCTCACCGCCCAATCAGCCCCGACCGCGAGGTCTTCATTCACGAACACCCCAAAGTTGTTCGCGCCTTCGCGTTTGTTGTCGCGGAGGTCGGTGGCACGGCCACCGGCAGGCGTCAGACCGTAGAACAGAATCGTGCCGTCCTGGTACGCCAGGTCAGTGCCGGCCGAGAACGTCCCCTTGAGATCGTTGCTCAAGGTGCCCGTCGCGTGATACACGGCGTTTCCGCCCACGTGATAGCGATTGAAATCGCGGTACGTCCCGCGCTCTGACCGCTGCAGATACTTGGGCGCCACGAAGAGCATCGTGCTAAAGCCCTGCGTCTCGTCGATCGTGTGGTTGAGCGTGAGCCCGAGCCGGCCGATGACGTTGTCGCGACGCTCGAGCCGAGTGAGATAGGTCGCGTTGGCCTGTTGTGGGTTTGCGTCGACCTGCGCCTGCGTGAGTGGGCCGGGAATGTTGAACTTGTTGTGCGTCACCATCAGCAACGCGCCGAACGTCGTGCGATCGCCGAGGGGCGCCATTACTCCGCCATCGAACAAAGCACGCGTGGCCTGCGAGTTCGGACGCCACCCGTCGTACCCCGAGTTCACGAACGTGCCGAACAGACGTGCAGCGCCCGCGAGTGTGCCGCCCTTCACCGCAAACCGCTTGAGTCCGTCGCCACCAATCACCGTCTCAGCGTCGGCAAACGGGGAGCTGTACTCCGGCACGGTATTGATATTGATCACGCCACCCGCCGCATTGCCCCAGAGGGCCGATGCGTTGGAGCGCACGACTTCGATTTTGGAAACGGCCGCGAGGTCCACGCCGTCGAACGACGTGCGACCGTCGGGCTCGGTCTCGGGAATGCCATTGAGGAGAATGCGCACACCGCGCGCGGTCCCCGCATTGGAGCGATCGCCCGCCCCGCGCGCGCCAAAGCCGCGAATCGTGAGACGAATGTCGCCACTGCCGGAGCGCGACTGGGCCAAGACCCCTGGCACATGCGCGAGCGCGTCGTTGAGGCCGAAGCCACTGCGGCCGGCCCACTCTTCACGGGAGACGGTGGTCACCGCCAGCGGCGTGGAAAAAAGCGGCAGTCCAGAGCGGCTCGCGGTGACAGTCACGCTCGGCAACTTGGCCTTGGCGCTGTCGCTCGGTGCGGTGGGCGGCGCGGCTTGCTGCGCGCTGACGGTGGCAGAAAGCCCGAACACCAGAGCGGCGGCGAAGAGCGGTCTCAACGAAACCATGAATGCAACCCTCGTGTCAGGTCGGGTGAACGTCCGAGGCCGAGCCCAGACTGGCCGGACGCGCATTCATAATAAATTAATGTACGCTCTGCCCGCTAGGGTTTATCCGCATACTGCCGGGGAGCGCGTCGAGCATCGGCTTGAGGTCATTCGCCCGCTCCAGCGTCGTCACAAACGTCAGCCCGTTGAGTGACACCACCAACAGTTGCGACACGCCGTACATCACCACGCTCCCGCGCTCCGCGTGCACGACGTTCCCGGTGGCGTCCACGAACGACACCTCCCCAAGCGCACCGTTCCCGTCGTCGTCGAGCTCGCGCGCACGCCGCAGGCTCGCCCACGTGCCCACGTCGTCCCAGCCGCAGTCACAGGGGAGCACCAGCATGCGCTCGGTGCGCTCCAACAGTCCGCGTTCTAGCCCAACGGAGCGAATCGCCTGCACGAATAACGGCAAGTCGCCCGCCGCGAGCGCCGGAAGCCCGGGCGCAATCTCGGGCGTGCAGTCACGGAGTTCACTGAGAAACCGCTTGGCGCTCCCCATCACCACACCGCTGTGCCAGAGCGCATCGTCACCCACGAGCGCACGCGCTTCTTGTTCCGACGGCTTCTCCACAAACGACGCCACAGGACGCGCGCCAGCCGCAGCGAACGGCGCATCGGCATCGAGCAGCGCACCCGGCACGTGATAGCCAAACTGTGGTTCGGCCCGCGTGGCCCGCACGCCGAGGGCCACAAGCGCGTCGTCACTCTGCGCGATAGACGCCGCGCGCCGTATCCCCTCGCGGAACGCCCCCGGAAACCCGATGGCGAGATCGGCATGGACCGCGCACAGTAGCGTCTCTGGGCCTGCACGGCGTGCCACTTCCTGCGCGGCCCACGCGAGCGCCGCCGCCGTTCCAAGAGGGCGTGGCTCAATTAAGACATTGGCCTCCGGCACCTCCTGCACCACCGAACGAATAGCTGGCGCAATGTCTCGGCTCGTGGCAATCAGCACACGCTCGGGTGGAATGAGCGGCTGGAGGCGTCCCACCGTGTCGGCCAGCAAGGGACTGCCACTCACCAGCGCGAGGAGCGGCTTCGGGCGCGCCGGCGTGCTCAGCGGCCAAAAGCGCGAGCCAATACCTCCCGCGAAGACCACCGCCCACATCGTCGACGACGCCGCCGTGTCGTACACGGCGGCACTCTGTGGCGTCACGAGGGTTCCGGTATAATCGCGTGGCATCGACGGATAACATACTATGTTTAGGGGGTGCGCCGCATCGTCACCTCCCTCCTGCTGGCGAGTTCGCTCGCCTCGGCCGCGCGCGCGCAGGTCAACGCGTGCGTGCCCGCCAAGACCGCACTCGTGCTGGCGGGTGGCGGCGCCAAAGGGTTTGCCCACATCGGTGTGCTGCAGACCCTCGACAGCCTCGGCATCAAACCCGACCTGATTGTTGGCACCAGTATTGGCGCGATTATGGGAGGCCTCTACGCCTCCGGCTACTCGGCGCACGAAGTGGACAGCGTGATGCGCGTGCTCCCCATTGAGCGGGTGATTCGCCGCTATGAGCCCAGCGTCTCCGCCTCACTCGGCGTGGTGCGCCCCGTGGCGGTGTGGGAACTCGGGCAGTCGGGCTACGTGCTGCAGAGCGGGGCGGTGCGCGAAGGCGAGGTGAACGCGCTCGTGTCAGCGATGATGTTGCGCGGCAATCTCATTGCGCGGGGCTCGTTTGACTCGCTCCCCATTCCCTTCCGCGCCGTCGCCGCCGATCTCGCGACACGCGACCCCGTCGTCCTTTCGTCTGGTGACCTCGGCCGCGCCGTACGTGCCAGTGCGGCACTGCCGCTGGTGTTTCGACCGGTGCAGGACGGCAACCGTTGGCTCACCGACGGTGGACTCGCCGACAACGTGCCGTTCTCTGTTGCGCGTGAGTTAGGCGCGCAGCGCGTGTGGGTTTCCACGCTCCCGTACGGCGCCCCCGAAGCCTCCGCGCTCGAAGATCCAGTGCAGCTGTGGATCTCGCTCATGAGTTCGCTCTTCCGCGAGGATGCGCTCATTCCCGCGGTGGGCGATGTGATGATTGTGAGTCCCACGCAGAAAATGGCGAACCTCGACTTCACGCGTCGTGCCGGCGACTCGCTCATTGCAATGGGGCGCGCGTCGTCACGTGAGGCGTTCGCCAAAGCCACGTGCGTCAACCCACTGGGCGAAGCGCGCCAACGGCCGTTGCCCCACGTCACCACGACCTTTTCGGTTACCGGCGGCGACGCCGTGGACAAAGGCGCGGTAACGGCCGACCTCGGGCTTGTGAGTGGCGGCGGCGTGCCCCTCGCGCGGCTCCAGAACGGCCTGCTCACTATCGGAAAATCTGAGCGCTATCGCTCGCTCTGGCTCGGCCCCACCGGCTCCGGCGATTCCGTGGCCTTCCAACCGGCGCTACAACCCGCACCGCAAAAAGCGTTCGGGCTCGGCATCGCCTACGATCAGTTCATGTCTGGCCGACTCTGGCTCGGCGGCGTGAATCGCTCGCTCTGGGACGGCAACGCCGAGGGCTCGCTGCTCATGCGCGTCGGCACATACGCACAGGATCTCACCGCCTTTGTACGGCGACGCGCGCAGGTCGGCACCCGATCGCTTCCGCTGGCGTGGGAACTCTCGGTGATGCACGAGAGCGTGCGCAGCTTCTACGGCAAGACAGAACTAGCCGGCGTGGAAAACCGACAGATCCAAGCGTTCTTCGGTTTACGCGAAGACCCGACACCAGGCGCGTGGCGTTACGAGATTGGTCTCGAATCGCGCTTCTGGCGTGAGACCGCGAAAGAGCCACGCGGCGCCGTAGGCGTACGTGCGCGCCTGCTCCGCGCGCGGAGCGAGTACGAAATGGGGAGCACTGTCGACATCACGGCGCTCAACGATTACCAGCGCGTGGCGCTCGACCTCTCGTCGCAATGGGGGGATGCCGACACCGACGTGCGCCTCCGACTGCGCGCGGGATGGGCGCACCGAATGCCGGCAAACTTCCTCTTCTCGCTCGCCGGCCCCGACGGTTTTGCTGGCTTTCGTATTGGGGAACTCCTCGGCTCCCAAGAGCTCTTTAGCAGCATCTTGGTTCGTAGTTCGATCAACGAGTTCCTGCGCTGGCGGGTCGAGCTGATGGCCGGCGAAGTCAGCCAGGGCTACGGCGTCCTGCGGAAATATCCGGGCACCGTCAACGGCGTCATCCTCACTGGGCTGCGCGCCGGGTTCGAAGCCACCACCCCGCTGGGCCCCATCCGCTTGGAGCAAGGCTTCAGCCAGAGCGGCGAACGGTCGACACTCATTCGCGTGGGATACTGGTTCTAACTGTAGCGGACGCGAACATTTCCGTCGGCACCTGCGTTAATCACACATATGAAACGCATCCTCCTCGCCTCTCTGCTTTTCGCGGCGCCGCTCGCAGCGCAAGCCAACTACGAAATCCAGATTTACCCCTCGGAAACGGCCCCAAAGGGCGCGACGCTCTTTGAGTTGCACAGCAACTTCACGGGTACTGGCCGTTCGAAGATTGAAAACGGCGTCCTCCCCACGCACCAAGCCTTTCACGAGACGCTCGAGATCACGCACGGCTTTAGCGAGATCTTTGAAGTGGGCTTTTACGTGTTTGCCAACGCGCGCGCCGGCGACGGCTTGCAGGTGGTGGGCTCGCATATCCGCCCGCGCATTCGCGTGCCCGAGGAGTGGAAGCTCCCGGTTGGACTGAGCCTCTCCGCCGAAGTGGGCCCGACGCAGCGGAAGTTCGACGAAGCCGAGTGGGGAGTGGAACTGCGGCCGATTGTGGATCAGACCATCGGCAACTTTTACTGGGCCTTTAATCCCACGATCGGCTGGGCCCTCAAGGGCGACGCCGCTGGAAAGGGCTACCGGGCGATGGAGTTTGAGCCGTCGGGCAAAGTGTCGTGGAAGCCAACGGAAAAAGCAGCGTTTGGCTTTGAGTACTACGCCTCCACCGGCACGATCGGTCGGATGGCGCCGTCAAATGAGCAGCAGCACATGCTCTACCCGACGATCGATCTCTACCTCAGCGAAGACTGGGAGTTCAACGCCGGATTCGGCTTTCAGCTTTCCGGAAGCGGCGACAAGAACATCCTCAAGATGATCGTCGGGCGCCGCTTCACCTTCTAGCGTCCCGCGCGGAGGCTTCACGATTAGCCCTCGTGAAGCATCCGCGCCGCGATCATTTCCTGCGCAGAGATCGCGTCGGACTCTAGGCGATCGCACATCAGCTCGCACAGCGAAAGGACGCGCGCATCGGCCAGCTGGTAATGCACGTACGGTCCTTCGCGGCGGCGGATCACAAAACCCGCCTGGCAAAGCACCGTCATATGCTTCGACAAATTGGCCTGCGAAATTTTCGTCTCCGCCAGTAACGAGGCGGCCGACCGTTCTCCATCGGCGAGCGTGTGCAAGAGCTCAAGCCGCGCCGGCTCGCCGAGCACTCGAAAGTGCCCGGCGACCAGGTCGAACAACTCGCGGGATGGAACCCGCTTGCCGCTCATCGCGTCTGGCATTCGGGATCTCAGCTCTTCGCCTTGGCGCCGGGTTCCGTCGGGAGCAACGCCACAATGCCAAGGAACACAATCCCCAGCACCACGGCCACGGCCACGGCGGGCGCGTGCAGCACGTCGGCCAACGTGATCTTCCCGAAGTCCATAAGCTTGTTCATCGGTGCGACAATCGTGGTGAAGGTGAGCGTAAAAGCCAGCGCTCCCACCACGCCGCCCACGATGGACCAGATCGCATCGCGACGCCCTTCGCCAATGCCCACCACGCAGGTGCCGGGGCAGTAGCCGCCCACCCCAAAGCCCACACCAAACACCAGCCCGCCCACGAGCACGCCTACGACGTACGTCGGCTTGATGTCGAAGTGCATTGGCGTCACGAGATTGAGCAGATACACGAGAATCGTACCAATGGCGATGGTGGTCGCCATGAACTTGATGATCGAGAGATTCTCGAGGCGCAGATTACGCGCGATCATCCCTGGGCTCGACGCGCGCACGCGCTGAATCAACGCGCCCATCGCAAGGCCCACGAGCAATGCATAGATGCGGTCCATGTTAGCGCCCTCCGGCGTTGAGCATCTTCGCCGTGAAAATGCCGCTGGCAAAGACGCCGGCCGCAAAGATCAGTCCGCTCACCGAGAGTTGGGTAATGCCTGAGATGATGTGGCCGCTCGTGCACCCGCCCGCGATGCGCGCCCCAAAGATGATCAGGAAGCCGCCCAGAAAAGCGTCGCGATAACGCGCCGACACCGTCTTTTCGCCAGCGTGCACCATCTCCGTTTCAGGCGAGGCTTCGCGATTCATGCGCGACGCCAAAAAGCCGCCGATCAGCAGGCCGATCACCAGAAAAGTTTCGGGCTTGAGCAGCGAGCCCATCTTCACGAGATACGGATTCGCGGCCGCATACTCCGGCGTCACGCGGCGCAGAATGGCGCCAATGAACCGCGGATACGTGCCGCTCACACCGATCGGCGCCCAGAGCGCAATCGATGCCGCGCTCACCACGCCAAAAATGACGCCGAGCCGTGCCCACGAGGGGATTCCTTTTCCAGCAGTGGCCGCCATCGGCGGCGCGTGCGCTACGGGACTTGTCATGCTGATCTCCTGAGGAATGGGACGTACGCGCCAACGACAATCACTTCAGCTCCGAACCGCCTCGCCGATTGTCTTTCACAAAGCGATCATGATACGGCATCTTCACGCGCACCAACGACGCCGAATCGAGCGTGGCATCGGCGGCGATGACTTTATTGGCCGCGAGTAAATGCGCGGTGAGCGCATACACTTCGTCGTTGCTGAGCGAACCCGGCGCGGTGTGAGGCATCGCGCGCCGCACATAGTCAAAGACGGTCACGGCCTCGGGCCAGTAGTTGCCAATGGTCTTCGTGATCTTCGGGTCGTTGGCAAAGGCAAAACCCTCGCCCTTGGGGTCGCGCCCCACGAGCGCCGGAAAGGCGGGCGCCATCCCCTCGCCATTGGCGCCGTGGCATTGCTGACACTTTTGCTGAAAGAGCGCGGCGCCTTCGGCAACGGAGCCGTGGCCAGGCGGCAACCCATGGCCGTCCGGCGCGGCATCAATGTCGAGCGCGGCGATCTCCTGCGGCGTCGCAGCGCGACCCAACTCGTAGCGCGCCGGTGTGTCGCGCCCGGCGCACGACGCTACCGTCAGGACTGCCAACGCCAACAGTAGCGACGAACCGATCGCGGCCGTCACGCCTCTCCGGTGAGGCCGCCGGACCCATGTGCCGCGCGCTGCAGCGCTATTTGAGTTCGGCATCTCAGCTCTCCCCGTGAAAAAACAGGTGCCCGTCGGCCGCCACGCGCCAGCCAACGATTTGATTGAAATGGAAATCCGTACCGAGGCCGCGCACCTTGATCAGCGCGGCACGCGTGGGTTGCACGTAGCCCGTGTCGTCCGTGGCCCGAGAGAGGAGCACCGACTCAGTGCCATCCCACTTCCACTGATGCGTGAACCGCACGTGCGCCTTCGCGAGCGGCGTGCCGTGCAACTCGGCATCGGCCCAGCTGCGACCGTTGTCCGTGCTCACTTCCACGCGACGAATCGCGCCGCGCCCGCTCCACGCAAGCCCCGTCACCGGCCACCAGCCTTTGACGATGGTGCGCGGAAAGGCCGGCGACGTGATGATGGATTTTGCGTCCATTTCAAAGCTGTACTGACGCGCCGTGCCGTCGGGGAGCGGATCGGTGTACTTCGACGTCTCCCAACGCGTCGCCCACGGGCGAGTGCCGAGTTCGAGACGGCGCAACCACTTCACGTTGGTGTTCCCTTCCCAGCCAGGCAGCAAGAGGCGGAGCGGAAACCCCTGCTCAGGACGTAGCGGTTCGCCATTCTGCGCCCACACCACGAGGGCATCGTCCATTGCCTTCTCGAGCGGAATAGAACGCGTCATCACACACGCGTCGCCCCCCTCGGCGAGAAACCACGACGCACTCGCCTCTACGCCCGCTTCCGCGAGGAGCACGCGAAGTGGAACGCCCGTCCACTCACTGTTGCCGGTGAGCCCGGCCACTTTCTGCGGTGTCATGTCAGGCTTGGGATCGCGATATGCCGCGCGACCATTGCCCGAGCACTCTACGAAGTACGTGCGCGTGACCTGCGGAAAACGCTGCACATCCGCCACCGAAAATACGAGCGGACGCTTCACGAGTCCGTGAATCATTAAAGTGTGCTTGGCCGGATCAATCCGCGGCACGCCCGCGTGGTGCCGTTCAAAGTGCAAATCTGCCGGCGTGATAGTGCCGGTGAGATCCTGCAACGGTGTGAGCGAGCTACCAGTGACTTCCCCGTACGGCGTGCGCGTTGGGGTCACGAAAGTGGAGCGCGTGCCCACCTGCGAGGTGGGCGCGCCTTGCAGCTTGGTGGGATCGTCCGGAATCGGCGGTGGAAGCACGGGGGGCGTGCTGCTCGGTACGCGCTGCTGCCCTGCGGCAGCATTCGGCGCACCAGCCAACACGGCACCGCCAATCAACCCTGCAGCGCCCGCGAGCAAGTCGCGCCGCTTCACTGTTTTGCTCCTCGCGTGAGTACGCTCGCCGGATTTGGCACCACCGCGCCCTGCGGATTCGCGCGCGTCACCAACTTTGTGGGAGGACGGTGCGGCGCATGTCCCTTGGTGGCATACGGCACATCGGCGGGCGCGCCGCCGGTTGGCCAATCGCCTTCCTTGCCTGGCGAGTCCGGACGTTCGTGCGAGTTAATAAACGCGGCCACGTCAAACGCTTCCTGTGGCAGCAATGTCCCGGGAGCGCTCTGCGGCATGTTGTGCGAGATAAAACTCGCGGCGCGTTCTTCGCGCGCCATGGACGCGCCAATCGAATACGACTTGGGGCCCCAGAGTGCCGGAATCGGACCCAGCCCTGCGCCATCCTTCTGGTGACAGACGATGCACTTCCCTTCGAACACGGCGCGTCCGCGCGTGGTGTCGCCCACCAGCGTGTCCTTCATGGAGATCAAACCATCGGCACCGGCGATCTTTTTGCCGACCGGAACGTCATGCGAGATAAAAGCGAGATAGGCGAGAATGTCCACCATCTCTCGGCTGCCCACTGGAATGGCATTGCCGGCCAGCGAGCGTGTGAAGCAGTAGTTGACGCGGTCGGCGAGCGAAATCACCGCACCGCTGCGCGTCATGTATTTGGGAAAGCGCGCCTGAGAGCCGGTGAGCGGTGCGGCGCTCGCCTTGAGCCCGTCGTCCTGATGGCAGCTGGTGCAGCGCAACGCAGATGTGGCAAAAGCGGGGAGGCTCTCTGGGGTGAAGCGCACCAGATACAGTCCGCGGCGGATACTCTTGCCGAGTGAGTCGGCGGGAATGTCAGCTTCGCGAGGGGGCTTCCAGGCCGCTTCGTCGAAATGGACGGCGGACGTGGCGCCCGGAGCGGTCTTCGCGGCGTATTTCGTGTCGCTCGCACTGCACGCCGCGAGCGCAAAAAACGCGGCGAGCGGAGCGGCGGCCACGAGGTGGCGGGCAAATTTGGCGGCTGAGAACATCACGTCACTCCCGGTTACTTGCGGTTTCCCGTACAACGATATGGGAATGGAGAAAAGTCCGCTAGTCCCACCTACCCATCCCCAACTCCTCCCCAACCCCTCTCGACCCCCTCCCCAACCCCTCCCAACCCCGGACGCCGCCAACGCTGTTACGCGAATCTGCGTTCTCTAAATAGTTGTCCCGTCCTACGTCCGGCCCGCCCCGCGTGCCGGCGGTTTTTCCCACCCACCCGAGATCGCCCATGCGCAGTCTCTCCCTACTTTCCCTGGCGACTGCGGTTGTCGTGGTGAGCTGCTCGCAGCCCGCCCCGGCCCCCGCTCCCACGCCAACGCCCCCTGCCGGCGCTCGCGCTGGTGGAGCGCCCTCCACTCCTCGCCCTGACTCAGCAGCACCCGACGCGCCCGCTGGTGGACGCGGCGGCGCCAATGCCGGCCGAGCCGGCGGCGCTGGCGCTGCCGGTGGTGGCGCAGGCGGCGCACTGGCCGACGCCAACCCGCAGCCCTACGGCCGCGTCGTCACCGGCGAAGCCAAGAGCCGCAACGGACTCTTCAAGACCATCCGCATTGGCGCGCGGCTGCTCTTTGAGATTCCGCGCAATCAGCTCGGCAAGGACCAGCTCTTGGTCACCGAAATCGCCAAGACCGTACTTGGGTCTGGCTACGGCGGGCAGAGCGTGAGCAATCGCGTGTTCCGTTGGGAGCGTCGCGAGAATCGCGTGTATCTCCGCAGTGTGAGCTACGAAGCGATCGCCGATCCCTCGAGCATTGAATACCGCGCCGTGATGGACGCGAACGTCAATCCGATTGTGAGCGTGTTCAACGTCGAGTCCTACGGCGCCGACAGCTCAATGGTCATCGACGTCACGCGCCTCTTCACGCAACCGCCAGCCGAACTCGGCCCCGGCACCCGTATTCCGGGCACCGTGGACGCCACGCGCTCGTGGATTGAGAGCGCCACGCCGTTTGTCGACAATGTGAACGTGTATGCCACCCTTACCTTCGCGCAGGCCGGCGGCGGTGGTGGACGTGGCGCTGCGGCCCCGACGCCGGCTGGACGCGGTGGCGCCGCGCCGAACACGAATCCGTCGAACACCATCGTGATGTCGTGGAGCTTCCACCGTCTCCCCGACACGCCCATGCAGGCGCGCTATTGCGACGACCGTGTTGGCTATTTCATGATGCGCACCACCGACTACACCGATCGCAACAACAAGGTGAGCCCCAAGTGCTTCATCACGCGCTATCGCCTCGAGAAGAAGGATCCGTCGGCGGCGATGTCGGAGCCGGTGAAGCCGATCGTGTACTACATCGATCCCGCGACGCCCAAGAAGTGGGTGCCCTGGTTCAAGAAGGCCATTGAAGATTGGCAGCCCGCTTTTGAAGCCGCGGGCTTCAAGAATGCGATTATCGCCAAGGAAGCGCCGAACGATCCCGATTGGTCGCCGGAAGATGCGCGCTACTCCGTGGTGCGTTGGCTCCCCTCGACCACCGAGAATGCCAGCGGTCCCAACGTGCACGACCCGCGCTCGGGCGAAATCCTGAACGCGCACATTCAGTTCTATCACAACGTCGAGCACCTCGTGCTCACCTGGTACTGGACGCAGGCCGCCGCAGTGGATCCGCGCGCGCGCATGTTCCCGTACCCCGATTCGCTGATGGGGCGGTTGCTCGAGTACGTGCTCGCCCACGAAGTGGGACACACGCTCGGCTTCCAGCACAACATGAAGGCGAGCGCCACGTATCCCGTGGATTCGCTGCGCAGCGCGAGCTTCCTCAAGCAGTGGGGCCACACCCCCACGCTCATGGATTATTCGCGCTTCAACTACCTCGTGCAGCCCGAAGACAAGGTTCCGGTAGAACTGCTGACGCCGGAAATCGGACCGTACGACAAGTGGGCGACGATGTGGGGCTACAAGCCCATTCCTGGCATGACCGCTGAAACCGAGCGCGCGACGCTCGATCAGTGGGCGCGTGAGCAAGACACCAAGCCGTGGCTGCGCTTCTCCACGCAGGGGCAGGCCGGTTCTGACCCAGGCGACGAAACCGAAGCTGTGGGCGACCAGGACGCGGTGAAAGCCACAGGCTGGGGCATCAAGAACATCAAGCGCGAAATGGCCTACCTCGCGCCGACGACGGTGAAGCCGCTTGAGCCGTCGGACGACCTGAACGACCTGTACGGGCGCCTGATTGGTCAGTGGCGCACCGAACTCACGCACGTGACGAACATTGTTGGCGGCGCTGAGACGCAGGAAAAGTATGGCAGCCAGCCGGGCGCGCGCTTTACGCCGGTGAGCAAGGCCCGTCAGCAGGGCGCGGTGAAGTTCCTCGGCGAGAACGCGTTCGCCACGCCGACGTTCTTCCTCGACGACGCCATCCTCCGTCGTATCGAGCCGTCGGGCGCGGTGGCCCGCATTGTGTCGGCGCAGTCGGCCATTCTAAACTCGCTGCTCCAGAATGCACGACTCGCGCGCGTGGCCGAGTATGACGGTGGCAACAAGAGCACCGGCTACTCGATTATTGATCTGCTTGAGGATACGCGCCACGGACTCTTTGGTGAGCTGGCGAAGGGAGAGAAGGTCGACGTGTATCGCCGCTCGCTGCAGCGGTCGTACGTTGAGGCCCTCAATCTCAAGCTCAACCCAGCAGCGGCAGGCGCCGCGGCCGGTCGTGGGGGTGGCGGCGGTGGTGGTGCTGGCCGTCCCGTGTCGCCGACGCTTGATCCGAAGCTCACCGACATCAACCCGTCCGTTCGCGCGGAGCTGCGCGCCCTCGACGCGGAGCTGAAGGCGGCGCAGGGGAAGACGAGCGACAAGGTGACGAAGGCGCACCT
>JAPLKS010000001.1 GCA_026387915.1 Gemmatimonadota bacterium | reverse complement strand
GTCCCGGGGTTGGCCACGGTGCTGCCGGCGCGTGCCACGCGGTGTGGCCAGATCGCTCTGATGCCCATCGCTTGCACGAGCGGCCCGAAGACGGCGACCGAGGTACGTGCCTTCGCTCCGCACGGTGGCGAGGGCGACCTGTCTTTGAAAACGGAGGCTCGGCCTTGGCGTTTCGTGGCGGAGCTCTCGGTGTCGCTCGGGGAGCCTGGGGAGCCTGGGGAGCCTGAGGAGCCTGAGGAGACTGAGGAGACTGAGGAGACTGAGGAGCTTTGGGAGTCTGGGGAGCCTGGGAGCCCGCTTGACTACATTTCTTGGCTGTTCAAAAACACGACACCACTTCTCAACGGCAAGGCCAGCACCGTACGTTTGACGCGAGCAAGAGTCCCCATTTTCGGGAGCAGGCGCATGACCACTGACCGCCGCACATTCATCAGGTCCGTCTCCGCCGTGGGTGGCGCAATCGGACTGGCCAGCCTTCCAAAAATCGCGCTCGGCGAGGCCCCGCCGCCCGCACCGGAATGGACGCGCCCGCCTGTCACCAAGGCGCCAACGCCGCTCAACATTCTCATCCTGGGCGGCACGGGCTTTACCGGCCCCGAGCAGGTGGAGTACGCGCTGGCGCGCGGGCATCGCGTCACGCTGTTCAACCGGAACAAAACCCGTCCCGATTTCTTCAAGGGTAAGGTGCACGAAGAACTCGTGGGCGATCTCAATGGCGATTGCAGCGCGCTCGAGGGAAAGAAGTTCGACGTGGTGCTCGACAACCCTACCACCTTCCCTGCGTGGGTGCGCAACGCCGCCAAGTATCTCGCCGGCAATGTGAAGCACTACATCTTCATTTCTACCACCAGCACCTACAGCGACCAGAGCATCATTGGGCTCGACGAAAACAGCCCAGTACACCAGATGCCGGCCGACCTCGACGCGTACACGCTCAATCCGCAGCACGCATCGCAGTACTACGGCCCGCTCAAAGTGCGCGCCGAACAAGAAGCCGCCAAGCTCTATCCGGGCATCACCACGGTGATTCGCCCCTGCTTGATTGTGGGGCCGCTCGATCGCACCGATCGTTTTACCTGGTGGCCCGCGCGCATCGAACAGGGCGGCGAGGTGCTCGCCCCCGACAAACCAGAGAATCCGTGCCAGTTCATTGACTCGCGCGACTTGGCCGAGTTTATGGTGCGCATGGCCGAGGCACGCGAGTTCGGGCTGTTTAACGCGATCGGCCCCGACAAGCCCATGACCTTTGCCGACATGCTCTACGGCGTGAAGGCCGTCACCACCGCTGGCGCGCATTTCACCTGGGTGCCGTGGGAGTTTTTGCAGGCGCAGCAAGTGCGCCCCTGGCGGCACATGACCGTGTGGCAGCCGCCATATGGTGCGACCGCCGGCTATCAGCGCCGCAACGCGGCGAAAGCCATTGCCAAGGGACTCACCTTCCGTCCGCTCGCCGTCACGGCCAAAGACACGCTCGACTGGCACAAAACGCGTCCGGCCAAAGAACAAGAAGCCACGTTGGCTGGTGAGATCAACGGCATTGGCTTGAAGCGCGAAGCCGAAGTGCTCGCCGCATGGCATGCATCACAGAAGGGGGCCAAGTAATGCTGAACAGACGGGAGTTCCTCACTGGGCGCCCCAGCGCTCCGCTCAACATCCTGATCCTCGGTGGCACCGGCTTCACCGGCCCCGAGCAGGTGGAATACGCGCTTGCACGTGGCCATCGCGTGACGCTGTTCAACCGCAACAAAACCCGCCCGAACTTTTTTAAGGGCAAGGTGCACGAAGAGCTTGTCGGTGATCTCAATGGCGACGTGAGCGCACTGGCCGGAAAAACGTTTGATGTGGTGATCGACAACCCCACGACCTTTCCGTTCTGGGTGCGCAACGCCGCACAGCATCTCGCCGGGCACACCAAGCATTACATCTTCATCTCTACGGAGTCGGTGTATCCCGACAACTCCGTTCCCAACGCCGACGAAAGCGCGGGCACCACGCCCATGCCCGAAGGACTCGATCCCTACACCATCGTCCCTGCTGATGCTGGCAAGTACTACGGCGCGCTCAAGAGTTTTTCGGAACGCGAAGTTGAAAAACAGTATCCGGGTATCAACACCATCATTCGCGCGGGGTTGATTGTTGGTCCGCTCGACCGCTCGGACCGCTTTACCTACTGGCCGGTGCGTATCGACAAGGGGGGCGAAGTCATGGCCCCGGGCGCTCCGAACCATCCGGCGCAGATCATTGACTCGCGCGATCTCGCGGAGTTTATGGTGCGCATGGCAGAGCAACGTGTGTTCGGTACGTTCAATGTGACCGGCCCCGCAAAACCGATGACGATGCACGAGATGCTCTCGGGCATCCGATCGGTGACGACGGCGGGCGCGCAGTTCACCTGGGTTCCGGCCGACTTCCTGAAAGCGAACGGCATTGCCGCCTGGCGTCATATGCCCACCTGGATTCCGCCCGAAGGTGCAACAGCTGGGTTCTTGATGCGCAGTAATGCCAAAGCCATTTCCAAGGGACTCACCTTCCGCCCGCTCGCCGTGACCGCCAAGGACACGCTCGACTGGCACAAGACGCGTACGGAAGCCGAACGGAAGTCCATGGACGATGGGGCGATTGCCGGTATTCCGGCGGCCAAGGAAGCCGAAGTGTTGGCGGCGTGGAAGGCCAAGCAGAAGGCGGCACCCTGAGCGAATCGAAAAGTGGGGGCGCGCTGCACGCGCTGCTTCGCCGAGCAGTTGATGTAGAAGCGCACGAAGTACGCGCCATGCTGGCGAGCGCGGCATTCTTTTTCTGCGCACTCGCCAGTTGGTTTGTGCTTCGCCCCATGCGCGACGCGGTCGCGGCAGGCACCACGCCCGCGCAGCTCTCGATGCTGTTTGTGGGCACGCTCACCGTGACGCTCATTGCGAATCCGCTCTTCTGGACCCTCGTGGTGAAGTTTCCACCGCGAAAATTCATTCCTATTTCGTACCATGTGATTGTCGCGAGCCTCGTGGTGTTTTATGTGTTGCTCCGCTTTGTAGCCGGGCACGAGGGCTCTACAACGGATTTGTGGATTGGGCGCGGGTTCTTTGTGTGGACGAGCATGTTCAACTTGTTTGTCACCAGCTTGTTCTGGTGCTTCATGGCGGACGTGTTCAAAAGTGAGCAAGCCAAGCGTCTGTTTGGTTTTATTGGCGTCGGTGGCACCTTTGGTTCGATTGCCGGGAGCGCCGCAACGGCCGCACTCGCCAAGCAGATTGGGAGCGTCAATCTCTTGTTGGTGAGTTGCGTGTTGCTCGAGCTGGCGGTACTCGCGGTGACACGCTTCCCCGTGAGTTCCAGCTCAGCGGTGACCGAAGACGAAGCCCCCGAAGCTCGGCTCGAACGTCTCGCCGCCCTGAACGCACGCCCCGTGGGCGGCAGCATCTGGGCAGGCTTCACGCGCACCATGCAGTCACCGTACCTGCTCGGCATTGCCGTCTTCTTGGTGCTGTTCACCATCGGCTCCACTTTCCTCTACTTCGAACAGTCGTCGATTGTCGGCGCGAACTATGCCGACCGCGCGTCGCGCACGGTGATCCTCGCCAAAATCGAACTGGCCGTGCAGATCCTCACGGTACTGGCGCAGATCTTTTTCACCGGCCGCATCATCAAGTGGTTTGGGTTGGTCGCTGCGCTCGCATTCTTGCCCTTTATTTCGATGATCGGCTTTGGCGCGCTGGCAAACCTGCCGGCCTTCGGCGCGCTGGCCGCCTTTGTGATTGCACGGCGCGCGGGCAACTTTGCGCTCACCAATCCGGGGATGGAAGTGCTCTTCACGGTGGTCCCGCGCGAAGACAAATACAAAGCCAAGAGCTTTATCGAGACCTTTGTCTACCGCGGCGGCGATCAACTTGGCGCCTGGACCTTTGCAGGGCTCACCGCCATCGGATTGAGCCTCGCCGGGATTGCCTGGGTCGCTGTGCCGATCTCGGCGGCCTGGCTCGCCCTGGCCATCTGGCTCGCTCGGCGGCAGGCGGCAATGGCGCGCTGAGTGCAAACGACGCATAATCAGGACATGCCGATTACGCGTCGCACTTTCATTAAAGCCGGAGCCGTAGGCACCGCCGCGCTTGTCACCGCCGGTGCCTACCAAGGGTGGCGCCTCCGCGCGAGCGTCCTTGACGAGAGCGCAGCGCTCCCGCCCGCCGGTCGTCAACTCTTTGCGGCGGTGCTCCCGGCCTTCCTCGACGGAATGGTTCCCACCAACGCGTGGACGCCGGAACTGATGGCGAGCACGCTCGACGCCGTCGAAAAAACCGTGCGCGCCCTTCCGCCGCACGCGCGTGCTGAACTCCGGCAACTCTTTGCGCTGCTCGACACGCACCCCACACGCTTCGCGCTCACCGGCATCTGGTCAAACTGGAGCCGAGTAGACGCCGCGACGGCCAAGAAGTTTCTTGAACGCTGGCGCTTTGGAAGCAACGTGATGTTCGCCAGCGCGTACCAAGCGCTACACGACATTTCTTACGGATCGTGGTACGCCAATCCCGCCAACTGGCCATCGGTCGGCTACCCTGGTCCGCCGCGCATTCTCGGGATGGTGTCATGACGCAGCACGCGAACCACGTCTTGTTGATCACCGGATACCGCGCATGACCGCCCCGATGATTCCCGATCCGATTCACGCTGGCATCGCCCGCGGTTGGCGCGTGACGGATGGCGCAACGCTCACGCTCGAGCCGACCAAGACATTCGAAGCCGACGTCGTGATTGTTGGCACCGGCGCAGGCGGCGGCACCACGGCTGAGATTCTCGCAGTGGCCGGCCTGAAAGTTCTCATGCTCGAAGAAGGGGGACTCTACAGCTCCACTGACTTTCATATGAAAGAGTCAGAGGCCTACCCCACGCTGTATCAGGAGTCGGCCTCTCGCAAAACGAAGGATAAGGGGATCAACATCATGCAGGGCCGCGCGGTCGGCGGCACAACGGTCGTCAACTGGACGTCGAGTTTCCGCACGCCAGCCACCACGCTCGCGCACTGGCAGTCACACTTCGGTTTGAAGGATCTCACCACCGAAGAGCTGACGCCGTGGTGGGAGCGGATGGAACAGCGACTGCACGTGGCGCCGTGGGCCATTCCGCCAAACCGCAACAACCAGCTGCTCACCGACGGTCTCGTCAAACTCGGCGTCACCTCGCAAGTCATTCCGCGCAACGTCAACGGCTGCTGGAATCTGGGCTATTGCGGCATGGGATGCCCCACGAATGCCAAGCAGTCGATGCTCGTCACCACGTTGCCCGCTGCGCTCGATAAGGGCGCCGAGTTGTTGTATCACGCGCGCGCGGAACGGATCATCTTTAGCGGCGGCAAGGCCACGGAATTCGTGGTCACCGTGATGGGTGCCGACGGCTTTGAGCGCAAGCGCGACGCCGTACGTGTGCGAGCCAAGCACATCGTACTCGCCGGCGGTGCGATCAACACGCCCGCGTTGTTGTTGCGGAGCAAAGCGCCCGACCCAAACAGCTTGATTGGCAAGCGCACCTTTCTGCATCCCGTCACAATTTCACCGTCGCTGTTCGACAAAGAAGTCGACGGCTTCTCTGGCGCGCCGCAGTCCATATACTCCGACCATTGGAACGAGCCCTCCGAGAACGAAGGGCACATCGGCTTCAAGCTCGAAGTGCCGCCGCTGCACCCCGTGCTGATTGGCTCCTCAATGGTCGGACTCGGCGTGGAGCACGCTGCGTGGATGAAGCGACTACGCTATGCGCATGTCTTGCTGGCGCTCGCGCGCGACGGTTTTCACGAGGAGAGCGTCGGTGGAGAGGTTCAGCTGCGCGAGGACGGGTCGCCGGTGCTCGACTACCCCTTGAGCAAATACGTTATGGAAGGGCTTCGGCGGTCGATGGCGATCATGGCGGAGATTCAGTTCGCGGCCGGTGCGTCGCTAGTTGCACCGTTCCACGAGAAGGGCGTCGCCGCGCGCACGCTCGCGGCCGCTAAGCAGCAGATCATGGCGCTCGATATGCGCGCGCCGCATGCTAAAGTGGTGAGTGCGCACGTGATGGGCGGATGCGCGATGTCGGGCGAAGAGTCGCGTGGTGTCACGAATTCATTGGGCGGCATGCATCACGCCGAGAATGTGACGGTGATCGACGGATCGTTGTTCCCCACGAGCATTGGGGCGAATCCGCAGTTGTCGATCTATGGAATAGCGTCGCGGGCGGCGACGGCGTTGGCGAAGCGGTTGGGTGGGGCGGCGTAGTACCGACCCTCGCGTTGGATTGACACGACGCGAGTAGCTTTGGCGATGCGGTGTAAGCGAGTTCTCCTACGTTGCGGCGACGCAACGTCAAGGAGAGCTCGTGAGTCCAACGGTACTTCGCGCCGCCGGATTTCGCTTATATTTCTACAGTCGAGAAACGCGTGAAGCGCCTCATGTTCACGTCGAGAAGGCCGGATGCGTGGCGAAATATTGGCTTGCCCCGGTCAGGCTCGCAGAAGCATTCGGTTTTTCCACGCGCGAACTGACTCGCATTGAGCGCATCGTAACTCGGCACCGATCAGACCTACTGGAATCCTGGCATGCCTACTTCAAAACGCACAACGAGCGCTAATCGCAAGCGAGTTCTGGCCGCGTTGGCTCGTCCACGCGCGGTTGGGGTGCGTATTGTAGATCGACGTATTTTCGTCGACCTCACTGACGGTCGCGTGGTCCGTTGTGCGCGGAGCCGATTCCCGAAGCTGGCAGGGGCTACGCTGCGAGAGCTACGAGACTGGCGGCTGATAGGCCCTGGCGTTGGAATTCGGTGGGAGTCGCTCGACGAGGACGTCTCGGTCATGAGCCTCGTCTCGCCGAAATCATCCCAGCTCGTAACATCGCCGGTACGCTAGTTCATCGTTGGTGCGTACGAACGTGCAGCCAGTACTCGCCGCTCACCCGCCGCGCCGCACCCGCGCACTGCACTTAATCTCCACCAGCGCCGCCGGCCTCGGCAGCGCGGTCACCGCGAGCGTAGCCCGCGCCGGCGGGTCTACGCGAAAGAACTGCGTGTACACCCCGTTCATCGCCGCGTAGTCCGCCATGTCTTTCAGGAACACCGTGCACTCCACCACGTCGTCGAGCGTGGCCCCCGCGGCCGTCAACGACGTGCGAATGTTTTCCATCGTCTGACGGGTCTGCACCGCCACGCCACCGTCAATGATGTCCTGTGTGCCCGGCTTGATCCCCGTCATGCCGGAAACGAAGACAAAATCACCAGCGCGCACCGCCACCGAGTACGCCGGCACAAGCGGCGAGATGCCCGGCGGGTTGATCACCTGTTTGGCAGGCGCCGGAGTTCCGGCCGTCTGCGGCGCGGGAGCGAGTGCGCAACCGGTGAGCAACAGTGCCGCGCCGAACGCGACAAGTACGGAGGAACGGCTGGTCTTGGTGTGCATATGCCTGCGGGCAGTAGGTAGAGAGGTGTCGTGATCGATCTGTAGCATGCGCGAATCAGCAGGCGATACCGCTACGGACGCGCCGGCACCACAATCGGCTCAAACCAGGTCGGCACAATCACGCGGCTCTTGGGCGACGCTGCTTTCACTTCTTTGAGAAAGAGCGCGCGGTCAGCAATCGCCGCCGCCGTAGGGTTGGGATTGCCGTAGGCATCGGCGTGCGACGGAATCACCAGCGCCGGCTTGCCGAGCGCACGGAGCAGACGACCGGTGTAATCATGGATCTCGAGACGCTGGCTGTTGGCGCCCACGAGTGCGATGTCAGGGCGCAGCCCTTCCATCTCGCGTTCGATGTAGTTCATGGAACCCATGATCAACAGCTCGTGCCCCGCAAAGCGCAGGAGATACGCGAGATTGCCGCCTTCCACGTAGTCCTTGCGACGCAGCGGAGCCTTGAGCCCGCGCGGTGCCGTGCCTACAATGCCGCGCCCGTTGTTGTAGTACTGCTTGTGGTCGAGTGCGCTGTGAATGTTGGGAATAACGCGCAGCGAGAAATCGCCGAACTCGTAGTCTTCGCCACCAATCACCGTGATCAGCGAACTATCGGGCACATCATAGGCGCGGGCGAGGTTGGCTGCAGTTTCGTGGCCGATGATCACCGCGCCCGTGCGGCGCGAGATATAGCCGGCATCCAGCGCGTGATCCGGATGACCGTGCGTGATGACGATGTAATCGGCCCGCTTCACATGCTGGTTGATCAGCGCGGTGTCCGCCGGGTACAGCCCGCCGGGTGCGATATCCGGTGCCGGCCCCGCTGGCGTCCAGCGCGCAAACTGCGTGAGGAAGGGGTCTACAAGGATCACGCGATGTCCGTCCGTGATTTCCCAGCCGGCGTTGCCGAGGTAGGTGAGCCGGAGTTCGCCCTTCTTGAGCGAGGGCACGGCAGTCGCAGCGCGTGACGAAGCCGCGGTGGCGCCGACGGTACTCTGCGCGAGCGCTGAAGCATTCACCGCGCTAAGCAGAATCAGCGCACGGGCGATCAGGGACTGATGCATGCGTTCTCCACTAAGTGGTTACACGACTGCGTTTGCACCGCTATCACGGCGTATCCGCGCGTGGCTACTCGCTTCGTTCCCCGAGCACACGGCGGTAAATATCCAGATCGCCCCCAGAATAACAACAGAAAACGACTTCTTCTATTCCTGGGTAGAGCGGCGCCGCGGCGCGCACCGTTTGCACCGCCACGCGAGCTGCATCTTCGGCGGGGTAGCCGAACGCGCCGGTGCTAATCCCCGAGAACGCCACGCTCCGCAACTCCTGAGCGGCCGCCACTTCGAGTGAGCGGCGGTAACAGGAGGCCAGCTGCGCCGGCTCGCCCGCTTCACCGCCCTGCCACACGGGCCCGACAGTGTGAATCACATATTTGGCCTTCAGCTTATAGCCTTTGGTGATCTTGGCGTCGCCCGTGGTGCAGCCGCCGAGCGTCTGGCACTCTACGCGGAGCTCAGGGCCGGCCGCGCGGTGGATGGCGCCGTCTACGCCGCCGCCGCCGAGTAGCGACTCTTTGGCGGCGTTGACAATAGCGTGGACGGGCAGGGTGGTGATGTCGGATTGAATGGCGCGGAGTTTCATGGTGTTACGCGACTCGGGCGCGGCGGTGGGTTTTTACGGTGACGGTGACGTCGAGGCGCACGAGCATTTCCACAAGCGCATCGATACTAAACCGATCAATGCGCCCACGCTTCAGATCACTGATCCTCGGCTGCGTCACGCCGAGCGTCTTCGCTGCTTGTTTTTGGGTCAGGCCGCGCGTGTCGATCAACTGACTCAGTTGCGACATGAGATCGGAGCGGATCAACAAGTGTGCAGCTTCTGCCTTGGAAAACCCAATGTCCTCAAAAACATTTCCAGACGACCGTTCCATTCGAATGGCCATAGCAATCACTCCTGGCTCTGACGGCGCACGGACGCGAGTCGGGCTCGCGCAACCGTGATGTTCAACTTTGGAGTCTTTCGAGACTTCTTTTCGAAGACATGCAATACATAGACCGCGTTCAGTAGACGAGCGACGTACATGAGGCGAAAGGCGCCGGCGGCTTCTACACGAATTTCAATCACACCATCGCCGACACTCCGCATCCACTTCCAGTCCGGCGGTGTGCCTCCTTCCTGTACCACGCGGAGGGCGCGCCCCAGTCGTTGGCGTGCCATCTCCGGCATCCCCCGAATCTCTTTTCGCGACGCCCCCACCCACACCACCCCTTTGACGCCCATGGCAAATATATAAGTTTTGATATATCGCCGCAAGCCACACCGGCGGGCGACGGGCCTTCACAGCCAGTCCCTCGAATCTCAGCGTGTTGTCAAAGCCCCTCACCATCATTTCGCCGCGCTCATCAACGCTCGAGCGCCAACGCACGCCAGCGCACGCCAGCGCACGCGAGCGCACGCGAGCGCACGCGAGCGCACGCGAGCGCACCCGACCGCGCCGCGCGCGCTGTCAGCCTTCACCACCGGGCTCACTCACTGCCTACACGCCACATGCGGATCCCCCGGCTTCGCCACATCCAACTTCGGCCGATGCCCCATGTTCGCAATCACCAGCGCCGCCGAGTGCACCATCCGCGTCACCCGCGCCAAATCCGGATAATCGATGTACTGCGCCTCGTCCGTCACTTGGTGGTAATCGAGGTGCTCCCCGCGCGAGAGCGCCACCGCTGGAATCCCATACCGCGCATAGTTGTAATGGTCCGCTCGGCAGTAGTACTGCAACGGATGCCCCGGCGCGTCAAAGCGATAATCAAACTTGAATGGCACCGGCTCGCGCGCATTGGCCGCCTCAAGCGAATCGCCAAACTCACGCGACAAGCGCTTGGCGCCAATCACCTCGAGATACGTCGGCGTAGCCGCCACCGTCCCATCGAGCGGAAAATCATCGGGCAACCCGCGCCCCGTCATATCCTCATCAATCTCGGCGACAATCGAATCCACCGGCACCGTGGGATGATCGGTAAACCACTTGGAGCCGAGCAGCCCCGCCTCTTCGCCCATGTGATTGACAAAGAGAATGGAGCGACGCGGATGCGCCCCACCACGCGCCATCGCCTCGGCAATCTCCAACAGCGCGACGGTGCCCGATCCATCATCATCGGCACCATTGCGAATGGAATCGAGCCGCGGCTTGTGCACCTTGCGCAGCGAATCGAGCAATCCATGAATGCGCGTCCACTCCGCCGCAGTGGGCGGCCGCACTGGCGAGTCCGCGCCCATCGGGCGAACAACACGATCAAAGGCACGAATGGAATCGTGATCCACCGGAAAGTGATCGTAGCCCACGTGATCGTTGTGCGCGCTGAGCGACACATACTGCCCACGCAACGCCGGATCGCTTCCGCGCAAAATGGCAATCACATTGCGCGCCGGATATTTCACCGGCGTGCGCGCGATGTCGAACCAACCGCGTAGCGTAGCGCCAGCCGCCCCAGGCTTCAGTGCAACAGGATCGCCGCCCAACAATACGGCGGCCGCGCGCCGCGATATCCAAAGCGCGGGAATCGCGTTGGCCGAACGCGCCGTGTCCGCCACCGGTCGCCCCTCGCGCAACGTTGTAATCGTCTCCGCGCCAATGGCATCGAGCACCACAAGCGCCACCGCCGCAGACGAACGCCAACGCGCCCCAATATTCAGTCCGCGCCGCGGCGTACCAGGCGGCAAATCCAACACCACCAACTTCCCCGCCGCCTCGGCGCTCGAAATCCAGCGCGTGCTATCGGTGATGGGCCCGCCGTAGATAGCCTGCACACCATCGAGTGAGCGGGCCGGCGCGCCGAGCGCGTTCGGCAGAAAGTCGGCGCCGAGTTGCAGCGCGGTGCCCGCGGCTTCAATGCGCGAGCGGGTGTCGACCGCGGCGGTCCAGAGGGGCACCGTCTGAAAGTAGCTGCCATTCTCCCCGGCGGGCTCCAGCCCGAGTCGCTTGAACTCGGCGGCCACATAGTCCGCAGTCTTATAGTTGCCGGCGGAGCCCGACTCGCGCCCCATCATGGAGTCGTCGGCAATCAAAAAGAGACGTTGCCGGAGGTCCTGCTCGGTGATGGCCGCAGTGGTTGGTGCGGCGGGGGCCGGTGGCTTAGCGGCAGTGCAGGCGGCGGTGAGAGTGGCCGCGAGCAGGAGAGTGAGGCGATGTGTGGAGTGCATGGGCGCCCAGGGAGGAGTGGAAAGCAAAAGTTGCGCGCGGGTGACTACCACCTGCTGCTTAGAGATCCAACGCCAACCGCAGCCCTTCATCTATTTGACGTTGCAACGCCGGCGGAACCGTGCGCACATGCTCGCTGAGCATCTCGCGGTCCACCGTCACCACCTGCGTGACATTCGCAATGGAGTCGCGCGGCAATCCAGAACTCCGCGCCGGAATCAGCACATTGCCGGGCGCATCAACCAGACGAATGTTGGATGACAGCGCCACTACAACAACGGTGCCGAGCCGGCTCCGATTGAAGGCGTCGTTCTGCACTACGAGCACCGGCCGGCGGTAACCCGGCCCAGAGCCAACCGGATCAGGCAGACTCGCCCACCAAATGTCGCCGCGTGTGATTTCCACGGCGAGCTACCACGATTCGCGTACGAGCAGCACCGACTGCACCGCTGCGAGCGCCGGATCGAGTACCGTGACCTCGGTGGCGTAGACGGCGTTCAGGCGTTGCGTCACCTGACTCGCCTTGTGCTTGGCCACAAAGTCCGCGAGGGCGCGCGCGTAGAGCTCGCTTCGGCTCAACCCCATCCGCTTGGCCAGCGAGTCGCCAGACTTGAACAGGTCATCAGGGAGGGAAATGGCAGTTTTCATACCTGAGTATAACCACGGTATACTTTAGAGGGAAGGCGCCGCCGGATCCGGCTCTCACCCTGATGCCGAGCGACCGCGCGCCTACCACCCTTCCATTCCCGACCGCGGCTACCCGTTGCGCAGCGCCGCCGAATCGTGCGCAATCCGGAGCGTGAAGCTCCGCGTCCCCCAGTGGTCATCGGACATCGCGATATACGGGCTCACTTCGATCGCCTCGCTCGACGTCACCAGTAGCCCCGAGCGCGGTCCAGCTTTTGTGCTGACCGTGCCCGTGAGCTCGTACCATCCGCCGTTCAGTGGCGTGGCCTGCGCGAGCGATCCGTTCACGGTGACGCCGGACACCGGCATTGCCGCCTTGGGCCGAACGCGCATTCGATATTTCCTCTCCACGAGCCTCGGCCAGGAGGAAATAACAAGCGAGAGCGGGCGGCGTTCCGTCCCGTCGGCCCCAGTCGACAACGGCGAGCCAGCCACCGCCGCCGCACGAACAAAAATCCCGCCGGCGACTGCCACCCCCGTACTCACTACGAAATCTCGCCGCTTCATCACGCATCTCCGGTTCAATTTTTCGGACCAACGATCGCCATCACCACCGCTACTGATCGTGCTCTGCTCACCAACGACGCGAGCGAATCACCCCTCGCCAATATCGAGAATCACATCGGGGCGAATGCCCGTCTCTGCCTCAACGATGTCCTTGTGCCGCTCTACCATCGCGCGGAACTCCGGAGTGCCGGGCTTGGGAGCTTCGTACGCGGGTGCAACATCATCCCCACGCACCGTCGGAAGCTCCGGCACGGAGGGCAGCGGCGGCAACGGTGGCAGCGGTGGCAGCTTGGGCGCGGAATAGTCGGAGTAACCATTCTCGCCACGGGAATCGTTCGGCATGGGTGGGGGGTTCCTAGGGATCGAGTTGTGCTTGGCCCGCGAGGGACCCGTGCCGGAATAGTCGCGCAGCCCTCTGACATTCCACACGATTCGGCACACGAATGCTCAATCCGCCACCCTCATTGTCCGTAATGCGTCCTCGCCATCGGCAGCCCGCCAGTAGCCGGCTGTCACACCGGAGAGCTAGAATCTCCGTATGCCCAGCGCCAAACGCCCAGCCAAAGTCCAGCGATGGATGGATGTCATCGTTGCACTCCTTCGATTCCGCTATCCGATTTCGTTCGAGACGCTGAGCCACGAAGTGCCAGCGTACGCCGATCCGGAGCAGACAACTGAAGCTCGGATGCGGATGTTTGAGCGGGACAAAGATGAACTCCGCACCTTTGGCGTTCCTATCGAGACCGTCACCGATCCCTCGGGCGTCTCCTCCACGTATCGGCTGCAGTCGCGCGCCTTTTACCTCCCCTACCTACACGTCGCAGAAGACGGCGCGCCCCCTAGCACACCAAAGCGACTCTCAGGACTCGGCTACCAAGGGCTCCCGGTGCTCGCATTTGAGCCGGACGAACTCGTGATGATCGCGCGCGCCGCAAATCGCGTGCAACAGATGCAACACCCGTCGCTCGCGGCCGACGCGGCCACGGCCGTGCGCAAGCTCGCATTCGACGTGCCGTTCGTCGACGGCCACGCGCACGAGGTGATGCTCCAGTCGTCCCAAGACATTCACACGGATGTTCTCGACATACTCGACACCGCAGTGCGTCGCCGCAAACGTCTCGACATCGAATATCGCTCCATGGAGCGCAACGCAAACAGTGAACGCGGCATAGAACCCTACGGCCTGATTTTTCTTTCTGGCAACTGGTATCTCGTCGCGCGCGATATCACCGCCGATGCCCTTCGGCACTTTCGGGTGAGTCGCATCTCCCACGCGGTCATGAATCCCCTCAAGTCGCAGACACCGGACTTCGCGACTCCCGCGGGATTCGATCTCTGGTCGCACACAAAATCGCGCCAAGCCTGGGAGCTTGGTGATGACGATGCCACGCAGGTCACCGTGCGATTCGATCAAAGCGATCGCTTTGCCGCCGCCGGCGCCGAACTCGGCGAAGCCGCCGGAGACGACGAGAACTGCCGGCGTTTCGTCGTGCGTCGTCCTGATGCATTCGTACGATGGTTGCTGTCCTTTGGGGGAACCGCGACTCCCGTGTCTCCGCCGTCTATCGGCGAGGCGCTCCACGCGCTCGCGACGTCTACCGCCACTCTTTACGCGGAACCCAGCCGATGACGGCTCGCACCGTTGACGACGCGGCCACGCAACTGCGGCGCCTGTTGATTGCCATCCCCGCACTGGCCGACGACAGTCCGCATCGCATTGCCGACATCGCCACTCTAGTTGGTGTCAGCGAAGACACTTTGGCAAAAGATCTGCGCACCCTCGTCACGCGCTTCGACGACGGGCCGGGCGGGTTCCTCGAGGGTGTACGGCTCGCGTTCGACAGCGATACCGTGCAACTGCAATCGCACATTTTTCGACGGCCCATGGGACTCACCTCCAGCGAACTCGCCGCGGTGGAGTTAGGTCTCGCCGCACTGGCACGGGAACTTCCGCCTCACGAGGCCGCCGTCGCTGAACGTGCGCGCGAGCGGGTAGTCGACGCCGCGAGCGGACTCGACGCCGCGTCAGAGCGGCCAGCGGCGCACGCAGCACAGTTCGTGGGATCGGAGCGGGATGGCATGAACCTGAGCATCCTGCGCACGGCTGTCGCCGGACGCAACAAAGCGTCGATTGTGTATCGGTCCGGCGGCGCGCCTGCCGGCAGCACGCGCAGCGTCCATCCGTACGGGCTCGTGTTCTCCAGCGGTCGCTGGTTTCTGATTGGATTCTGCGACAAGGCAAGCACTATTCGCATTTTCCGCCTTGACCGTGTGCTCTCCGCCGAAGTGCTCGCCGAGTCGGCCGATATCCCTGCCGACGTCGATGTGGAAGGAACGCTTCGCTCTGGCCGCGCTTTGCTGAATACCGCTGAGGAACTCCTGCGCGTGTCGTACAGTCCGCGCATCGCCCGGTGGATTGCCGAACATGAGAATGTTGAGTTGCAGGCGGACGGCAGCGTGATCGTCGAGCATCCGTTGCTCGACGATGTCTGGGCGGTACGACACGTGCTTCAGTACGGAGCAGACGCACGCGTGCTCGAGCCGGCGCGGATCCAAACGATGGTAGCGGAGCGGCTCAGCGTGGTGTGCGGGAGAACGTAGGCGCGGCCCGCTTCCGCTAGCGGACCCGCACCAGTTCCCCGCTCACCGATTCGCCAGTCGCTTGCCCAAGTAACTCGGCGTACCGATCGACTTGGCGCGTGTACGCCGGCACACGAAGCGCCCACGCGTCGTCTGTGACATCGTCAGTTTTCCAGTCCAGCACGCGCCATCCCGCTGGCGTTTGGAAGGCGGCGTCAATCACACCCTCCGTGTAGACTCGGCCTTCTTTAGTATTCGACCATCCCGCAACCGGCCACTCGAACCGGCGCGCCGGTGCCGCCATCAGCGCTTTCCAGATTTCTGTTTGGGTCACCTTCGTGATGATGTCGAACAGTTCCGTCGCACGCTGCGGAATCGATTCTTCCTCCGCAATACGCGTTGCAAGTAGCTGCGAAGGTACGCCGTCCGCCCGCCGACCGATCTCCTCAAGCACCCGATGCACCGCACGCCCCCACGCGGCACCGGCGCTGCGACCCTCGGACGATACATTTTCAAGATTGCGAACTTCGGCTGACTGACCCTTGGCCGACTGCGAAACTGTTTGCCACTTCCACGTTGGCGCCGACGCCTGGGCGCGCGCCGCCTCGACCAGTGCTACGCGCTTCAAGACGTCAGCAGCGGTCTCTGGCATCTTCTCGCGACCCGTAGCGCTCGTCACCGCAAGCTCTAACACGCCAGCGCTCAGCGCGTCTAGTGTTGGCGAAAACGAAGACCACTGTCGATTATCCTGCCGGTCCCAACCCGCCTTCGTCTCCTTGTGGAACTCGCCGATAATCAGTCGCGAGCGCGCGCGCGTCGCGGCAACGTACCGGAGACGCTCGCCCTCCGCGTCCTGAAACGCTTGCTCCGTTGCCTGCATTTCCTCCCAACCAACGGGCTGAGCAATGACGGTGGTTTTATTGCCTTCGGTGCCTTCAATAAGTACGCCACCCGTGGGTCGTGATTCTTTGCGGCGCACCGCAACCTTCTGAGACCGACCCTTTGCGTCTGTTGGCACCGCAAGAATAACGATCTCTGCCTCAAGCCCCTTTGCCTTATGCAGATTCATCACGCGCACCGCGTCCTCGCGCCCTGGCAGGAGCGGCGCATCTGGAATCTCGGCTTTGAGTAGCCGCTCGAGTGCATGCTGAGCCGCTGTGCCAGCCCGCTCCGGATCCAACGATGCTTCGCGCACTTCCTCAATGAAACGTACGAGCAACCCAGCACGCACATCACCAAGTTCGGATGCGGCCGTGAGCACCAACAGCCCCGTTTCATCCAGCACACGCGAAAGGAATACATCCGGCGCGTCTGAACGGGAACGGAGGAACCACGTATGCAACGTTTGCAACGCGTCGTGCACACGCACGGCCCGTTCGTTCATTTCAACCGTTATCGGTGGTCGCGCAATCGTGAACGCGATTCCGCTTTTCTGAGCGGCCCAGAGATCGGCGGGTGATGCACCAAAGAATCGCCCCTCGAGGACGGCCGCTACAAACACCGTGTTTGTGGGATCGTGCATCAACTGCAACAACAACTGCAGTTCATGCAACTCGGCTTCGAGCGGAACCTTGGCGCCAGCGACCGAAACGGGGACTCCTCGCGCGGCTAACGCCCGCGCGTGACTGGCTAATCCCTCCTTCTTCCGCGTCAGGATCAGCACGTCGCGCGCCTTTATGTTGCCAGCACTTATTTCGGTGGCTATCCACGACGCCACGCGCTCGGAATCGGCTTCAATCAGATGGTCTTTATTCGCTTCCCCTGCCGCACCGTGAATTGCATACCGTAAGACAACGCCGCCAGGTGGCGTGCCTTCGGTTGCTTCCTTCATAGGTTCGAGCGGGGCAAACGCGGCCTGATATGGCGAAGGTACCGCCGGGAACACGCCCTCTTCCCCGCCGAAGTGCGCATTCACGAACGTGGCGATCGCCGGCAGGCTGCGAAAGTTTGCCGTGAGGCGCAACAGTGCGCCCTGATTTTGAATGGCCGTTCGCGCCTCTTCATAAGTCTCAACATCGGCTCGCCGAAAGCGATAAATACTCTGTTTCGGATCGCCAACCACAAAGAGCGCACCGCTCCGCAACGTCACGGCAGACCAATGTTGGTCTCCGGCACCTTCAACCGGCGGCTCGCTCCCCAGCAAAAAGAGCACCTCCGCCTGAATAGGATCCGTGTCCTGAAATTCGTCTACGAGCACGCGCCGCCACCGCTCGCCCAGCGCGCGTCGTGCGCCACGGTCGGTGCGGAGGAGCATCGCCGCGCGCAGGAGCAAATCCTCAAAGGTGAGGCGCCCGGTGGCGACTCGATGATCGGAAAACTCTCGTGATGCACGGCGGAGCAGCAACTCCACGGGCGCGTAACGGTGCTCATACCACGCATTGAGCGCGTCCTTGGCGACCGCGTTTCGCCATTCCAGTAAACGTTCTCCATACTCTTTGGCGGCGGCTTTGTCTTCCTTGGCAGTGGCCGGATTTCTCACCCACCGATTTTGGGTGGGCTTTTGGGAAGTCGACACCTCGGCCAAGCTCGCAAAGAAATCGGCTGGCTTTGACCAACCTTTCAGCCGCTGGTCGAATCGCAGGCCAAAGAGCATGCTCTGGACGTCGTCCCATCCGGCGTCTGGCGCTTCGGATGGAATGACTGCCAACCCCTCCGCCACCAACGCGGCCAGCTGCTGCGCAAGCTCGGTGAACTCAGGGAGCGGTGCGTCCGCGGCCGAAAAATCGACGTCCGGATACCGAACAAATTCTTTGAACGCATCCCTGAGGCTGTGAGGTGACACACCGAGCTCTCGAATGCGCTCAAGTTGCGCGTCGCCTGCGAGATGTAGTCGCTCAAGCCATCCGTTCCACCAATGATCAGCGAGCAGCACCGCTTCGTCTTCCTCAAGCTCGCGGAATCGCGGATCGAGTCCCGCCTCTACCGGCCGTTCGCGCAGCAATCGCGCACAGAATGAGTGGATGGTTCCAATAAAGACATCGTTTGCGAGCGCCGGGTTGAGACTGGCCTTCTCAAGAACAATCTGGATGCGCTCGCGAAGCTCTGCCGCTGCCTTTCGTGTGAACGTGACCGCAGCAATGGTGTCGGCGGCGTAGCCGGTGGCAATAAGCCCCACCACCCGCTGAGCCATCAGCGTTGTCTTTCCGGAGCCAGCACCAGCCTCTACGAGAAAATTGACGTCAAACTCGCTGACCGCGCGCTGGCGAGCCTCGTGGTCCGGAGGAGTTTTGTCGCTCATTCTTTTTCCCTCGGGGCACGACGCAATAACAGGGACTCGTAGGCCGCTGTATCAGCACCATATTTTACGCCCCACTCCACGCGAGGCGAGTGCGTGTCCCACTGATCCGTTGAAACGCGACAAATAGACCGATAGTCACAGTATGAACAGTCGGCAGCCGTGTTGGTGGGAATGAACTGTCCCGTACGCATGTGCGTCAGCAACGAGGTCACGATTTCCGGCGCCGCCGCGAACTCTTCCTTGGTCAACGTCACGCGATCTTTGGGCGACCGTTCCTTTGGGAATCGATATTCGAACTGCACGACGTCACCGCCGAGTGCCTGGCTCGCACCGGCGGCATAGATGGCCGGCTGCAAAATACGCCCGCCTTTGAGTGGGGCGTCTTTGCTGGTGAGGGTATACGGACGGCTTGAGCCCGTCTTGTAATCCACAATGCGCAGCGTACCGTCGGCATAGCGATCCACGCGATCTATAAATCCGCCAATCTGTAGCGTTGTGCCATCGGAGGTCACAAAGGTCGTCTGAGCGCCGAGCCCGGGAAACTTCGCCTCTACTGTGATCCACGTTGCATCGGCGTACTCTATTTCCTGCGCCATAAAGTGCCAAACGATTCGCTCAATCTTCTCCACTTCCTGGAGAAACACCATTTCGCTTGGCGGCGGAATCTCTTGGCGCTGAATCAGGAGTGCATTGGTTACAATGGCAGCGAGCGTATCAGCGGCTTCATCGAGCCCAAGTTGAGCCTGTTTGCCCATCCAAGCCGTGACAAACTGCTCAAAGATCGCGTGCAAGAGCAGGCCGCGCTGCCGTGGGTCAAGCCAAGTGGTGGCTTCGAACTCCACGTCCTCTGGGAGCCGTAACTTTAACCCATAATGATAGAACCAGCTGAGCGGGCACTTGGCTAATGTCTCGAGCGAAGTGGGCGATATGCGCTCGGTGGGATCGACGAGGAACCCGGTCTGATTTGCAGCGTCCGTAACGATCCCGTGCCATTCCGTGAGCGCTGACGACTCCGCGCTTTGGTGGAGATTGAACCCGCGCGCCAACAACGGCCAGGCGGCATTCACTTGTGCGGCGCCGTCCGCGAGCTCTGTTCCAGCTGCGATGGCGCTCAGCCACACATCGCGCCTGTCGAGCGGTGCATGTCCGCGTGCAGCGCCTGCGGGTGCGCCAAGCGCGTCACGTAGCTCGTCGTATGACAGCTCTGGTTTCTTCCACGTTTGTCGTGCGGCGGCAAGCAAGTGAGGCGAGGGCGATGCTTCTCGCCCGCTGGAGTCCGACTGTGTGGCGTACGACATCCACAGCTGCCCGGACAGCCCGTTCAGCACGCGGAAGAGCGCGCGCTCTTTACGTGCCGACCGTTCCCGAAGTGATGGAATCACGGCCCCTATTCCGGCGCGTGTGTCTTCATCTAATATGGGATCCGTTCCCGACACGCTCGACGTTCGGTCCGCATCCATGCCGAGCAGGTAAAGACGTGGCCTTCCCGTGGCTCCGGCCTGCGTGATGTCGGTGAGGTGAACTGCGCCTGGCGTTGAGATGCGCCGAGCGCTCGCGCCATCGGCACTGGGAAAAGCGCGAAGATCTTCGATTCCCTGCCGCAGTTCGGCAAGTGCGAGTGCAAAACTTCGTTCGCTCCGATCGTGTGCGGCAAGCTCTTCGAGACGGCCCCGCAGGCGCTTTAGCGCGTGCTGCTCGCCCTGAAGTTCAATGGCAGTACTCACGAGATCTAGCCAGCCTATCGCATGGGCCGCGAGCGTACTCGTCTTGATGCGCGCGCCCTCGGCGCCACCGACCGACGGCTCCGGAACTTCCGGCATAATCACGGTGAGTTGCTTGAGCAGTAGCACCGTTGCGCTCGCGGTCGCCTTGAGACGGGCCTCGCGCGCTGTGGCATCCTCGCCCTCTGCTCGCTCGTCGCGCTCCCTGAGGCGAGATTGTACCCACGTTCCGTTCTCGAACCGAGCGAGCGCTCCCAGCCAACGATCTCGTCCCCAGCCAATGTTGGCGGAGCGGATGGCACGAGCGACGTCGGCGGCAGAGACATCGGCGCTACTGGTTACCAGTTCACCTTGTTCGAGCGCGTGTCGAATGGGCGTCGCGGGGAGGCCACTATCGAGCCAACGCAGGTAGCGTTCTAATGATCGGCCGGCGCGGCTCCGAATCATCGGCACGCCTTCCTTTAATGAATAGGGAATGCCGAGTTCGTCCCCCAACGAGGCGAGGGCAGTGCCGTAGTTGTCAACATCTGTCACGGCGAGTTCGACTTCGTCCCAGTGGGCACCCGTGGAGAGGGCGTGGCGTAGTGCCTCACGAAGCTCAAGCGCCGGCGAGGCCGCCCGAGCAATGACGAGCTCTAAATCCGGCGACGCAAAACTCGGCGGTGTTTCTGCGAGCGCCAGAAAGATGGCGCCATCCGCTCGCAACGCATTCACGAACCTCAATGGAAGGCCGCTCACATCGGCCGCGCCTGGTTCAATCACAATCACGACGCCAGCAAACTCAGCACTCTGCGTCTGGTGAATTGCTGTCGCAAACGCTTCCGCCGCGTCAGCAAGTGAGCGTTCAATGAGCAGCTCGCAATACCGTTTGTACGCGGGCGTCAGTGCCTCCGCAGGACTTCCCGAGCGCGCATGCTCCCGTAATGTGCTCGGAGCGACGCCCGCCATCCGCAGTTGCGCAAACGCATCAAATGCGGAGGTGCGAAAGCCGAGCGATGAGAGTTGACGCCGCAGCGGTGGCGGGAGCGTGGAGGCGGTTTCGTCAATCGCGTCGTCGGCCGCGGCTTGCAGTGCGAGGTCATCCGCGCGACGGAATCCAGCGAGCTCGAGCTGTTCGGCACCCATCTCAGTTGCGAGTTGTCGCAGGGTCGTCGCTTCCCACCCTGCAAGTGCGCCGCGCCGATTCGTCAGTTCGCGCAAAAGTTCACGCCCAAACGGAAGTTCGCGCGCTACAAAACGCACGCTCGCCGCTGGGTGTGCAGCGGCAATTTCCGAAAGCGTTTCGATAAGTGGATGCATTGTGCAGGCTCCTGATTGGGAGAATGGCACCTCTTCCACGGGTGCGCTACCCCCAGTGGTTACACCGCTATTCAGACAGCGAAGCCTGCTCCGGAATTACCAACTCCGTAATGGTGCCAGAGAATTGCGCGAGCCCTTCCCGCAGAGGCAGATCGTCATCCCAGTCCGGACAGAGCGCAATGCGGGAGGTTCCGCTCATGGTGGTGTTGATTACGCAAAGGTGCAAGCGCTGGCATCCACGGTGAGCGAAGACGCCCGTGGAATCGACGCAAGTTGGGTGAAGAGCTCTTCGAGCGCCGCATCATCGAAGGTGGTGCGGCAGGTATATACGGACGTCACAGCGCTCCCTATTGTCGTTGATCGACGCTGAGTATCACCACGTTGGTGTACGTGCGGTACTGCCGTTCAATTTCTGCCTGAATGGCGAGTTCTGATTCGCCGTACACGGTGATCACCACATGATTCACTCGGCGCTGGTCCGACCCTTCCAGCGAATGCTCGAAGGTAACGCTAAACGAATGATATCGAGGCATTATGACCTCGACCATTCGCACGCGTCCGGCGCGAGCTCTGCAGCCACCTGCTCAAAGTCCTCAAGGGCAACCTGCAACTGCCCCGGGACAAACGGCTGGGCCATGAGGTCAGCACGCAGAATGATTTCTTCGTCCTCCCACAGCGCGCGAAAGACGACGTAGCTTTTGTTTCGATCGTTCAGAAACTCGTCAACTTCGGCTGAACGTGGTACGTCCGTGGCGACAGAGCCAAACACGTAAACGGCGGCAGGCGATTCAATCGTGCGCACCCATCGGGTGCACTCGCCAAGCACGACGCGAAAATCACCATCATCGTCTTCGCGCACGCCGGCGCCTTCACACAGGGCATTCAACGTTGCGAGCACCTCGTCGTGTACCGTCATTGGAGCCCTCCGTTCGTCAGGAGATCGAGCGCGCGAGTGCAGCGCCGTTTACTGCAACCTGAGCAGGGGGTCTGACAATTCATGTTGTGCCGAATGCATGCCGAATTGTCAGACCCCCTGTTCATCTTTCGCGCATGACAAAGAAACGAGACGAAGAAAATCCGACGCAAGCGCGTTTTGTGCTGGCAGTGTCTGTGGCTGGTGAATCCCAGGAGTTTTCACTCGGCGCTTTGCACTTGGAGTACGTGCTGAGCATCCTCCCCGACACCGCGGACTACGCCGGCTTTTTTGGAGCCGCGGCGCAGCATCAGGCAGGCGCGGTGCGCCGGTCGGCGGCGAGTCGCGAACACCTCCCAGGCGACGCGGCGCTTCAGTTGGCCACCGATCCCTGCTCCAGTGTCAGGATTCAGGCGGTTACGAACCGAATGTTCCAGCGCTTGGCGTCGGAGTCGACCGTGCTCGCGCTCATTGCTTCGGATCCGGACGTCGCCGAGGCTGTGGCGAACACGATGTCGATGTTTGAGAACGCCGACTTAGCGGTGCTCTGTGAGAGCTTGAGTCGGCACCCTGATCCGAGCGTGCGGCGCGCGGTCGCCTCTAATGGCGCCACCCCCACCAAGTGGCTCAGGCAGCTGCGCGAGGATGGGTCGAAGGATGTCGCGGAGGCAGCGACGTCGGAACTGTCAACGCGCTCGAGATAGTGGTTGTGCTGTAGCACAGAAAGCGATGGTGGTTACTCTTCCTCTTCGCACGGTTATCGCGGAACTTTCCGAAGCAAATTTATTTTGCCTGGCATGTCACCTCCAAATGCTAATTCCCCGATACGCAATCAAGGAGCGTGTTCAAATGGCCGATGACCTGACGCCGAGCATGTACTTTGGGCAGTTCGAAGAAAGCGACCATTACAAGCGCCGGCTACACGCCATCCGAGTATTTCGCCCGGTCGCTCGAGAGCTGCTTGGCGCTCTTGTAAAAAAATCCTCCATAACGGACGTCGATTTGGATGGTCTTATCCAACTTCTGCGTTTCCGAAAGCCAGCACTCGAGAGCGTAGCTAGCAAGGAGCAGATGCGTGCCGCTGTCGCAAAGTATGTACCGGCGATATCGAGCGATTCCACAATTTCTGATAGACTGAAGGGACTCAGCACCTTTGGCTATACAGGTGTGGGGAAAGCGAGCGTAAACGTACTGACGCCCGAAGAATGCAAGTCCGTGCTTGATTTACTTAAGGGAGCGTTTGAGGTAGCCACCGTGGCTCACGCTAAGACGCTGGTGGACCGATACGATGCCGCACATGTGCCTGCCGTGACCAAAGGCATCTATTCGCCCTGGCTTCACTATATCAACACGGCACTCTTTCCAATCGTCACAAAGAAGAGTGAACGATTCTTCCCCAAGAACAAGTCGTATTCTGAGATCATCGATCTCGGACAAACCTTGCTGAACATTTATGGCCAGCAAGATCTAGGCATCATCGATGCTTTCGCTGCGTGGCATTGGGATCGGGACGAGAAGCAGGGCACCTAAACGGCATGTAAGTTCGTCGCTGCATCTGAGCCAGCTATTCTGACCGAAAGACTCCACAACATTGGATGACGACCATGGGATTCCGCTTCCGCCGCTCCATCCGTCTGCTCCCCGGCCTCCGCCTCAACCTCGGCAAACGCGGCGTGAGCGTAAGTGCCGGTTTGCGAGGGGCGCATGTGACCATCGGCAAGGACGGCACGCGCACTAGCGTTGGCATTCCCGGTACCGGCGTGAGCTACACCGATTTCCAACGCTACGGCGCGAATCCGGATTCCGCCCCTGCGCCAGCCGATCAGCCAGCGCAGGGAGGAGTGTCCGTGTTGTTGCTCGCGATCTTCGTGGTTGTCGTTTTTGTGTGGCTGATGAACTAATCAGCCCGCCCTACGTCGCGCGGCGCGTAGCTACTGTCGGCTGAGCTGCCCGACTTTGTGCCACGAGGCATCTGGCGCGAGCACCACAAAAATATTCAGCGAACCGGGCTTGGCCGGCGTGACATTCGCGCCCGTCTGCTTGCCGAGCGTGGCCGTGACTTGTTCGGGCGAGAGCTCGTAGAGTCCGCCGGTGATCGCATCGACAGCGAGTCCAATCAAACCACCGAAGATGATATTGCCCCATACCCAGCCACTCACCTTGCGCGTGACGGTGGCCTCGTAGGGGAGGAACCCCGCCATCTCGAACCGAATGATGTGCGTGTCCTTTCGCGAGAGCGTGGCCACGACCGGCGTGTTGCCGAGTGGTTTGTTGTCGACGGTGACTTTGGCGTCGGTGGGTGAGCTGGAGAGTCCAAGGCCCTGCGAGGTGCCGTGCATGATGGTGGCACAGCCGGCGAGGAGAAGAAGGCCGACGGTGGCGAGGTAGCGCATGGTGGTGCTCCTGGTGAGTGACTCATCAGGATGCGCCGGCGGTCTGACAGTCTGCCCTCGCCTGCCGCACCGTCCCCCTATTTACTCCAGACGGACCGGCACGAGTGTGCGCCACGCAACGGCAGGGCCGCTCGCTAGCTCGCGATCGACTGAATCTCGGCGTCCATGTCGCTCAGCACGAGCCGATCCAGCTGCACATTGGTGCTCGCGTGATCAATGTCGATACCGACCAAATTCCCGCTCGCGTCGTAATCCAGCACGACACCTTCGGAGACTTCGCGACTGTCGACGCTCGGACGATCCGAAAGATCGATATAGAGCGAATCAGTGTCGCGATGGTAGTTGAGTTTCATAGCTTGAATCCGCGATCAGGGAAGGCGTTATGAACGATAACCCGGTGGTCAAGCCTCACCACTTCGACCACCCCTGCGCCTCCGGCGCCACCGCCGCCGAATACTCCGCGAACGTATCCAACGCATGCTGAAAATGCGCCGGCACAAATGGCTTTGCCAGTAAATCGACGCGCAGGATAATCTGGTCGGCTTCCCAAAACGCCCGGTAGAGGATGTAGTCCCTGCACACATCATGCAGAAACTCGTCCACCTCAAACGTCCGGGTCACGTTATTCGCGATGTACTGGTAAATGCACAGCGTGTTCTTTTCTTCGAATATCCGCACGAACAAGGTGGCTTCGCCCATCGCGATCTCAATGTCGCAGTCGTACCGAGCCGTAACCCCCGCCCCCTCACAGATCGCGTTCAACGTCTGGAGCACTTCGCTGCGCAGCGACATCGCGGGTCTCCGGTGGGAGCTGCTGTGGCCGCACGGAGTGACGGCCGCGGGGTCTCCTTCTATAGAGTAAAATGAGGGGTAGGTCTGACATTGCAGGCCGTCTAGCGCGGGTACTGTCAGAGGGTGGCGTCATGATTCGGATGTTGGCCCGCGACTCTTACTTCAGCCAGAGCCACCCATGCACTTCACCCTCGTTTTCAGCGGCCCCGAAGCCCACGACCTGAGTGCTGACTTGGCGCTGCTGAAAGGTGAACTCGAACGGGAATCGATCACCGTCCAGCTCGTAGACCAAACAGCCTGATCGTATCGCCTTACACCCCCCACTCGCGCACCACGATCTCCGGCACCACCCTCTGCGTGGCGCGCTCCACCGCCCAGGGCACCAACAGCCGCGCAAAGTCGGAGCCGAGCCGTTCTGGCTCTGGCATAATCCCCACGCGCCCGAGATCCAAACGGTCGGCATCCCAACAGGCCTGAATCGTCACATCGCTGGAGATGGTTCCCTCGGTGTGCCCGCGGCACGCTTCATATAGAAGGTCGAACTCCGCGTCGGCCAAATGCACAAAGGTGCCACGCAGCGAGCGCGCCAACTCCGCGCCGCGCCGGCCGTGCCCCCAGTCCGAACCCTCATTCACGCGCCGCGAGTCGTGAAAGAGCGCGAACAACACTACCACATCCACATTCGCGTCATTCGCCTCGGCGAGCCCTAGCCCGTTGTCGAGCACGCGCGCCCAGTGCACCACGCCATGGTGCCCGCGCAGGGGGAGCGCGTATCCCTTGAGGATTTCGCGCACGATTGCGCCGGTGTCGATTGTGCCGGTTCGGAACACATGTGGCGTCATACGGTCTTGGCTCCAGAAAACAGCGGCAGATACGCAATTCCGTGCACCGCTCAGCATTCCAACGATGGCGTATTGGCTGCAAAAGCGCACCACCCTGCAGTGACTTTGCCGACACTACACCTACCCATCCCTACCCCCGAAATCTCCGCATCCTTGCCACATCCATATTATCGGAATAACTTTATATATGGCCCCGCGCCCCATGGACGCCAACGTCTTACGAACCGCCCTCACCTCCTTTTCCAAAACCGTCCGCGAACCAGTTGAACTCGTACTCGGCGGCAGCGCTGCCTTGGTGCTCGTCGGTCACTTGCACCGCCAAACCGCCGATAGCGATGTCGTGGCCTCCAACCCCGACCTCGGCCGGCTCCAAAACGCCATTCGCTCAGTTGAAGAGAGCGACCAACTCCCGCCAGGGTGGCTCAACGGAAGCATTCAGTCGTATACGCACGTGCTGCCGCCCGATTACCGGCAACGCTGTCTTCCCTTTCCGCCGTTCGTTGCGCCACACCCAATGCGGGTGTTGCTCGTAAGCCGTCGCGACATTCTGGTCATGAAATTCTATGCGCAACGCGCCCGCGACATAGACGACATCGAGCAACTCATACCCACCGCAAGCGAACTCGCGTTCGTCGCGGCACAGCTCACACGCATCGCGTTGCACGAACCCGAGAAGGCAGAACAAATGCAGCAGCTACTCGACGACTGGCATAACGACCCTTCTACAGCCGACAGCGAGCGCTAATGTCCGCGACCATCCACACCCCCCGCAAAGCGCACCAGCAAACGGCGCAGCTCGATCGCCTCGCCGCCCGCTGGTCCCGCGCCGGCGCCTTCCTCACCGTAGCCCCAACCACCGTCTCCATAGATCTCGAACAGCTCATCTGCGACACCGCCACCGCATCACGAGCGAGCGAACGCCTGTTCGTCGTGGCGGCCTCTTGGCTCGCCGCACACCATCTGTTTGTAAACGGCCGCCGCCTCACCGCCCTGGCGCGACAGCTCGCCACCGCGCCAGCCGAGTCGGGCATCGCAAGTGCAGCACTCGGCGCCTTGCTCGATGTTGCCATTGCCGGCGCACACCGGAGCGGCGGCCCACCACCCGACGCTTTGGTCGCCGCACGATCGGTGTGCCAGCCACTCGCAGATCAAAACTTGCCCGCACGTCCCTTTTTTCTTGCAATGAGCAACCGCCGGTCACTCCGCGAGCGAATGCGCCGCACCACCACGCCGCTCTTCGCACACTGGGGGCTCTGGCACGACGACTCCGCCACAAAGCCAGAGTCCGTTCGCCCCGTGTCGTGGATCATGGCGCGCACTCCGGAGCTCCGCGTGCGCGCCCTGCTCGGCGCGACTCTCGAAGCCGAGTTGTTGTGGGCTGCACTACTGCACAATGAACAGCAGGCTGATGGGCGGCACCATATGACCGACGGGCCCACCGTGAGTTCGGTGGCCGCGTTCGCTGCCGCCTCGTACGCTGGCACGCACGAGGCCGCGGAACGGTTGGTGCGCCGCGGACTGCTCGTGCGAACGCGTGACGGGGTGCGGCAGCTCTTGCAGCCGACCGAATCCGCCGTCGCAATTATTGGCCCCATTACATCAAAACGTCGCAGCACCGCGAAGGTGGCGTAGCTCGGCCGGATGGCAACTTCCCTCCCCCAGTAAAGCCGACGCACTCGTTACCCAGCTCCGAAGCGAAAGCGCATCGCACTGTCAAGCTATCTCTTGACAGCCCTCCTAAGCCTCGCAATCTTTCGTGGACTCCCGCGGCATGATGCGCTGCGATGATCCTTCGATCCGCCCCTCCCATGCACTACTGGGCCCGCCTCGCCCGCGAAGGCCGACACATACTCGCCGAGTTCCCCGATTGCCCGGGGTGCCAAACCTTCGCGCGCGGAAAAGACGACATTGCGGGCGAAGCCACCGACGCCCTCGTCGGCTGGCTCGAGTCACACCTCGCCAACGGCGAAGCACCGCCGGCGCCCAAATCGCGCCCGCGCGGGCGCGGCTTGCTCATCCCTGTGCCCGCGACACTCGCCGTTCGTCTGCAACTCCGGTGGGCGCGTCAGCGCGGAGGGCTCTCGCAAGCCGAGTTCGGCAAGCGGCTGGGCGTGACGCGGCAACAAGTCCACCTGTTCGAGTCCAAAGGCACGAACCCGCGCCTTACCTCGCTCGAACGAATTGCCACCTCGCTCGGCCTTGAGCTCGACATCGCCTTCCGCGCGCGGGAGCCCGTAAACCGTCGCTCGCGCATCTCGCTCAAGGGATCGGCACTTCGGAAGTAGCGCACGCACCCCGCTTACCGGAGATTTCCGACCGGCGCGCGAACTTCCTATCGCCGCGGTCTCATGCGCCGCTACACCTCTCCCCAATCCAGCGACGCCTGCTCGGCGGGATCCGCGAGACGACGATCGAGTTCATCACGGTGCCATGCCGCACCACCACGCCGCTCTTTGCACACTGGGGCTCTGGCACGACGACGGCGCCACAAAGCCAGAGTCCGTTCGCCCCGTGTCGTGGATCATGGCGCGCACTCCGGAGCTCTGAGTGCTCGCGGTGGCGGTCCGCCGACTACAGAACGGCCGGATCCTGACAGCACTCGGTTGATGCTCACATCAGCGGCTAGGTCATGTCTGAGTAGGACAAAGCCAAGGCTGGCTTCGTCCATGTAATCGGCCCGCAGCTGTTTTGTGGCCGAATAATAATTTTGTGGTCGAATTACCCGCTTTGTGGCCGAATTGCCAGTTTTGTGGCCGAATTGCCAGTTTTGTGGCCGAAATAATGATTTTGTGGCCGAAGAGAACCTCATGGGTGACTCCAGCCGCGAGGGGGCGCTGCGCAAGCGTGAGGTGTTGATCGGCAACTCCGTATACCGGCCGAGCGCGAATCAGTACCAAATCAAGGAGTGGTTTGAAGAACTTGCGGTGAAGGCTGGAGCCATCACCGATCCACTCGAGCAGTCGTTCTTCCTGCTGGTACACCTCCCGTATTTGCAACCGTTCACCGACGTCAACAAGCGCACTTCGCGCGTCATGGCCAACCTGCCGATCGTGAAAGCGGAGCTATGCCCGCTTTCGTTCCTCGATGTTTCGAGGGAGGCATACGCCGAGGGACTGCTGGGCGTGTATGAGTTCGAGAGCGTGGACCTCATCCGCGACGTATTCGTGTGGGCGTACGAACGGTCGTGCCAGCAGTATCGAACGGTCATCGAGTCCGTCGGCGAACCTAACCCGATTCGCCAGAAATACAGAAACGCGATGCGCGAAATGGTGCATCAGGCCATCGGAGGGGGCGCAAGGCCGGATGCTGCGGAACTTCAGAAATGGGCACGCGACAACGCGCAGGCTCGAGAGGACGCAGTCCCACTTTTCGATTCGATCCGTGGGGAGTTCGAGAACCTCCGGCCGGAACTGGCCGCACGCTACAGTTTGCGGGCCGAGGTAGTGGAGGAGTGGCTGCGCGACCATGGGTCGACATGAGGCGACAGGTGGGAACTGTGTGCGGGACACATCGCCGTTAGCGGATTTACCTGAGTTCGTTAGCGGGTTTTTCAGTGAGGACAAAGCCGAGTTGTTGTTGGCGGCGCACTATCACTCTGAATGGGTGGCGTAGCTTGGCGGGGAGGCAACTTCCCTCTCCCGCCTGCCCAGCGCTGCCCCCCGCACCGTACACTTCACCCCATGCCCTCCAGCCTCTTCGCCCTCCTCGACGACATCACCTCGCTGCTCGACGACATCGCCGTCCTCAGCAAGGTCGCCGTGCGCAAAACCGCCGGTGTGGTGGGCGACGACCTCGCGCTCAACGCCGAGCAGGTGACCGGCTTTGCCGCCGAACGCGAGCTACCGGTGGTCTGGGCGGTGGCCAAGGGTTCCTTACTCAACAAGCTCATCCTCGTGCCGTCGGCGTTGCTCATCAGCGCTTTCGCGCCGGCGCTGGTGCTTCCGCTGCTGATGATCGGCGGCATCTATCTCTGCTTCGAGGGCTTTGAGAAGGTGGCGCACAAGCTCTTGCACCGCGCCGATTCCGACGCGCACGAGCGGACGCTGGCCGCGGCGCTCGTGAACGTGCAGGTAGACCTCGTGGCGATCGAGCAGGAGCGCATCAAGGGCGCCATCCGCACCGACTTTATTCTCTCCGCCGAGATCGTCGTCATTGCGCTCGGCACCATATCCACGCAACCCATTGCGCAGCAGATCGGCGCGCTGAGCGTGATCGGCGTCGCTATCACGGTGTTGGTTTATGGATTGGTCGCCGCGATCGTGAAACTCGACGACCTCGGGCTCGCGCTCCACCGAGGCCGAGGCGTGGGAAAGGCCTTTGGCGCCATGCTCTTGCGCCTCGCGCCGTGGCTGATGCGCTCGCTTACAGTGGTGGGAACCACCGTAATGTTCATGGTGGGCGGCAGTATTATTGCGCACGGCGTGGCGCCCATTGAGCACTTCATTGAAAGCATGGTCAGCGGCGTGGGTGGCGGCGTGGTGGGGACGCTCGCGCAGACGCTGCTCCACGCTCTCACAGGTGTGATTGCCGGCGGGGTTGTGGTGGCGCTCGTAACGGGCGTCAAAAAGCTAGGGAAGCGCTAGCCCACGCGGCTCGCCACGCCTCGCCCTAGCGCCGCTTTTCGATTCCGCCAAACTTTACCAGGACTACGCAACTTCCCCACCCCCCACATAATTCCCCAATGCCCCCCAAACTCGCACTCATCACCGTGCACGGCATGGGCCGCACCGCCCCTACCTACGCCGACGCACTCTTTGCCCAGCTGCGCCGCCGGCTCGGCGCCGCTGCCCGCGACGTACACTTTGGCTCCGTGTATTACCAGAACCTGCTCCAGAAAAACGAAGAGCGGGTGTGGAACAAAGTGAAGCACAATGTGCGCTGGGGCGACGTGCGCGAGTTCCTGCTCTATGGTTTTGCCGACGCCGCCGGACTCGAGGACGGCAAGGAAGCCGTGACCAGTGTGTACGCGCAAGCGCAGGCCGCCATTGCCAAAGAGTTATGGCGCGCGCGCCAAGCGGTGGGCAATGGCCCAGTGGTGATGCTCGCGCACTCACTCGGCTGCCAAGTGTCGTCCTGTTATTTCTGGGACGCCAAGGGCTATGCCACCGGCAACAACAACAACAACACCACCACCACCACCAGCAACCCCGACGCCGCGCACCGCCCCACCGTTGGCATGTGGCAAAACCCCGAGCATTACCAGCACGCCATAGCCGGCAACGCCACACTCACCGCCGACGACTGGGCCTACCTCGCCGGCTCGCAGTTACGCGCGTTCTACACCACCGGCTGCAACATTCCGATTTTTGTGGCCGCGCACGCCGAGCGCGACATCTTGCCGTTCACGCGCCACGGGTGCGGGTGGCGGAACTTCTACGACAAGGACGACGTGATGGGATGGCCGCTGGCCGCGCTCTCACCGCAGTACGCGAAGGTGGTGGACGATGTGGCGGTGAATGCGGGTGGCGGGGTGCTGAGTTGGTTGTTGAAGAGTTGGAATCCGTTGTCGCACGAGGAGTATTGGGGGGAGAGGACGGTGGTGGGGGCGGTGGAGCAGTGCCTGCGGCAAGAGCTAGTGACGGGCGCAGCCAAGCCATAGGGCGCACACGGCGCCACACGCCTGACCGCGCCCGCGATTACTCCGCTTTACCGCGCCACCTTCTTGGTGACATTGCGCACAATCTCGACCTTCCGCTCCAACGACAACTCCGCAAACCCCTCCGCCCCCTTGACCCACCCTTCCTTCTTTATCTGCTCCAAGTACTCGCCCTCCGTCTCCAAAACCCCACTCCAGTTAGTGCTCACCCCCGAAAAACTGTACCCGCGCACGTCCACCACAAGCACAACCGAATCCCCCGACGATGCCGTGAGCAGTACCGACATCAACAGATGCGCCACATCCGCATCTTCTTCGAGCGGCGGCAAGCGCCACCCTTCGAGGAACTGCATCCGGTGCTCTTCCGTCACCGGCTCCCATTCTGCCAGCTCGCACGCTTGGCGTAGCTCGTCCTCATCAATCGCGAGGTATTCCGCGGCTACGGTCTCCGGACTGAGCCACATACCGCTGAGCGCACCGGTCTGACTGGCGTAATCGTAGACGCTTTCTTCCTCCATCCGATCCTTCACTCGGCAGAGTGCATCGTCGGCGAGCGCTCCGGCGCGGAAGCTTTCTACCACGAGGTCGATGTCCGTTTCCATATCGCTCTGCTCTGGCGGCTCGCCGTCATTTTCGTACGCGGCCAGCTCCTCCGGCGAATCCTCAGGCAGTACGCGCACCAACGGCTCTTGGCTCGTCATTGGGAAATAGAGCGCGAGGCCCTCCGGGCCGAGCTGTTCCAGTTCGGGGAGGTGGCCCGTGCGGTACAGATAGGCTTCCACAAAGTTTGCAATTTGCTCAATGAGCCCCTGCACCGGTTCCATGCGCGCTCCGGTGGGCGGGTGCACGATGGTCACGGTGTGCGTCCAGTTCCAGGCGCGTGCGCGTGGCGTATTGGTCCAAGCCCGCATGGTTTCGGGCGCCGCTACAATGAAGCCGAAAAAGTGAGGCGGGAGGAGTATTTCGCCGAGCGCTTCGAGTTCGGAGATCAACGCTTGGTGTGTGTGCCCATTCGTGTGTAGCAGCTGCGTAGCGGTTGGCGGCGTGAAACCCGTTGCTTGGAGCGCGCGCTGCAGCTCATTGGTTATTTCGCCGAGTGTGGCGGCGCGGTACACGGTGGACCCGCATTCCGTGCAGGTACCGAAGACATACCACGGGTCGTCCTTGCCGCCGAATGCAAAGGCGAGCGCTATTCCCTTGCAGCAGGGGCAAGTGAGATGCACTGGGTTCGGTAGACAGGGAGTTAAGCTACTGCCGCCCGCTCGAAGTTGATCGGGCTCTTGTTGCCGAGGGTCGAGTGCCTCCGGGTGGGATTGTAGAAGCGCTCGATGTAGTCGAAGATGTCGGCCCGCGC